>DATNQL010000274.1:0-7952 GCA_036704025.1 Stenomitos sp. | reverse complement strand
AACCTTAGCTAAACTTTTTGCTGAAAGTCGCATCGATATGTATAACGAAACTCTTTTCTTTCGGATGAGATACTTCCCTGACTACTTCTAGATTCTAGATGTGTAGAGCCTGAGAAAAATACTTACTCTCTCATTCAGAGTTTTCGACCCCAAACCCTCACTGACGGAAGTTCTCCCTTTAGGGAGAACTTCCTCCTCTCTGAAATGATTATCATTCTCTGCTAGTCAGCTAGAGTACTTCTCTAGTTCTCCATCACGGCTCTTACCGCCTTGACCTAGTTCCGGTTAAGGGCTGAAATCCAGTGTATAAGGGTCGAAAATTTCATCTTATGCGTCATAGGGGTAGGAAATTTTCATCTATTGGGTCAGAATTTTTCATCTTATGTGCAAATCAGAGGACTGAAAGTGCCGTCAGTCCGTGGGAAAAATTTCAACTTATGTGCAAACTGACAGAGGAGTCCAATCAAGAGCTTGGAGGCACTCCTTGTGAGATAAACTCTTAAAATTTGGCGACAATCCGCCCAGACTTCACAGCGGCTACAAATGCCTGATAATCGTGTTCGTTTTGCTCAGCATAGGCAACAGCAAACTCTGCTATTGCCCGCTCAAAGCGCTCACTTTTGCTGTCGTAGGAAGAACAGCGACTTTGGTAGACAGATAGAACCATAAGTTGTCCGCAAGTTGAAACGGGAAGGATAAGATGTCCTTGAGTTGATAAACTGACAGTATCCTCCCATTGCTGCGCCGAGAAGAAATAAATGCTGGACGGCGAACAGTTTGTGCGGTGGTGTCAGCAGTTAGGCTTGGCAGAACCGACAAGGAAATACATCGAACTGTGACGAGGTTTATAGCCTACTTGCCCAAAATCATTTAAATGTGAATTGGCGGGATGTCAACATAGCGCAACAAGGTTCACAGCTTCAAATCTTTCCAGCTAATCAGAAAGCTTGTCAAACCGAAACAACCAAGTTAAGAGGAGCATCAACCTTAGAATTAGCCCCCAACTTAGTTGACCTAAAACCTGGTTCTCCTGTGGTATGGAATGGAAAAAGCTTATCGATTCTCAATCGGGGAGAAACCCATACAGCCCTACTCAATGAAGAGGCAAAAGTCATCCAACTGCCAAACGAAGCCCTATTGGAATTAGTCAAACAGGGGGAGTTAACAGGTGTTGTCACTGTCACCCACTCCTCATCATCTGCCCTCGTCAATGACCTCCTAGCCAAGGCTAGCGTCGATGATTGTGCAGAAGCCAACCGCCGCTATTCCATCATTGCTCCCTACCTAACGGGTGAACTCATTACCTCAAATCAAGTCGTCTCAGCACGTACAATTCGCCGTTGGTTGCGTTCGTGGCGAAAAGCAGTTGAGCAATATGGATGCGGTTATGTGGGCTTGTTGCCGCGCGTCAGCTCTAAAGGCAACCACCAACCAAAATTGCCTCAAACGACACAAAAAATCATAGACGAATTCATTGATAACAACTATTTAAATCTCAAACAACAAGGAAAATTTGCCGTTTACAGTTCACTGGTACTAGCCTGTGAACAGCAGGGGATTACTCCTTGTAGCTACAAAACATTTGTCCAAAAAATTCAGCAAAAATCTAGCTACGAACAGGCTGTAAAAAGGCAAGGACACCGAGCCGCTTACAAGCACGAGCCTTTTTATTGGGAACTAGAGGTAAACACGCCTAGGCACGGACAACGACCCTTTGAAATCTGCCATATTGACCATACACAATTAGATATCGAGTTAGTTAGCTCCCACACATCAGTAAATCTGGGTCGCCCTTGGGCCACTTTCCTAACAGACGCCTACTCACGACGAATACTAGCCGTTTATCTGTGCTTTGACCCACCGTCGTACCGTAGTTGCATGATGGTGATGCGCGAGTGTGTCCGTCGTCATGGACGCTTGCCCCACACGATAGTGGTGGATGGAGCCAAAGAATTCATGAGTATTTACTTCGAGAGGCTCCTAGCAGCTCTCCTCGTCCGTTGTTTCACGGTTCATCTGAGTCTCGAAGTTTTCAATTGCACCGAGGAGATGACTGGCAACGGGGTATAGCCGAGATACGTGTAAAAATAGCCATTAGGCTTAAAAACCTTGCTGAGACTGGATTAGAGCTAAAGTGTCCTCTGGAGAGAAACTCAAAGAGGCAACAGGTAACACAGTAAACCGTTACTCCCAAGCCAAATGTTCCACAGCCTCTTGCAGGTCTTGTTCACTAGGAGTAGTGTAACGACGAGTCACATCAAGAGAAGTATGACCAGCTAGCAATGCCACCTTATCTAAACTCACCCCTGCATCAATCAAGTTTTTGCAAAAGGAGTGACGTAGCGAATGCGGACTAACTCGCTCCAGCTTGGCTTTGTAAGCATAACGGTTGACCAAGTGCTGAACACCTCGCTCGGAAAAATGAGTAATTGAGCGAGAAGTAAACAAAACTTCCTGCTGTGTTGGTAAAGTTACAAGATAGTCAGTTAAGATGTGGCGAATCGTCACATTGAGCGGCACTTGGCGCTGCTTGTTGCCCTTGCCGTGACGCACAGTTACACTGCCAGAACGCGCTCGTAAAACTAAATCACTACGATTCAGTGAACAAACTTCTCCTACTCGCAGACCTGATCAATGTGGCGATCGCTGAATTAGTTAACCAACGGCATGAGCTTCCCGCTTTTAGCACTCTAGACCGAAGTGCGCGACGAGTTCGCACCCTGGTCAATGGGGGCTTTTTCCAGAAAGTTTTGAGCCGACTGGATGACCAGCAAATTCAGTGTCTTGAGGGATTACTCAAAGCTGACCCCCAACAGTCTCGCAGCCCCTACAACGCCCTCAAGCAATTTCCTAAAAGTCCCACCCTTTCACATCTCAAAGCTCTTCTTTCCCATCTAACTTGGCTTCAATCATTAGAGAATGTAGAGCAGCTTTTAAAAGACATTCCACCCTTAAAAATCCAACATTTTGCGGCTGAGGCCAAAGCACTGGATGTGGGAGAAATTCGAGACTTTTCACCACCTAAACGCTATACATTACTACTTTGCTTAATTTATCAGAGTCAAATTCAAGCCAGAGATAATCTGGTAACAATTATCTCCCTCTGCTGTGGAAATTTTACCGCCAGAATCGCAGTACTTTATTTGGCATCATTCGAGCTTTGGAGTTAGAGTCTACCAGCTCTGACCAATCTCTCATGGATGCGATCAATTTCCTATTGACTCTTGAAGACCGACGCAGTGAATGGATAGAAGCCAAAGTAGAACTTTCCTTTGCCTCAGAGTTATGGCAACGCACCGTTTTGGCACGGAAAGAAGGCTCAACTGTCTATATCCGCAGGCACTTTGAGGTTTGTGTTTTCTCTTATTTGGCAGCCGAACTCAAGTCGGGTGATATCTGTATCAAAGGGTCTGGAACTTTTGCTGACTATCGAGAGCAATTGCTCCCTTGGTCTGAGTGTGAATCCCTGCTGGTTGATTATCTCTCATTCATCAATCGTCGTCATATTAACCTATCCTAGCTGGCACTCAACCTGGGATACCACCGACTCATGTTCCCGTTGAATTCATCACCGTACCCTTTGCCATCCCCGACTTTACCCAGCGTCGCATCTGCTGGCAAACCCAACTAAAAACCGCGAATATCTCCATCGATTCTACAGAATTAGATGCCCTTTGCGATCGCGTTGGTAAGTCAGAGGTTAAGAAAATTGTGAACCATGCCGATCAGGAGGTCAGCCATGGTAAGATTGGTCGCTTCTGTAATTCGCAGTGCCTGGTCTACCCACCAGGTCTACTTTGTTGAAAAAAACACTAAATGCATCGATTGCATCAACAATAAAAAAAGAGATTTTTTGAGCGCCATTCCTCACATATTGATATTTTTTAGCTCATTACAACACACAATGTTTCTTTTTGTGTTATGATGAAGATGTAACAAAATCAAGTGTTTCGCCACACCTAGCACTTTCCCCCAAATTCAAACAAAGGAATAAAGCAATGCCTTGTACGCTCTCGGCAAGAGCGGCTTGCCTATTTGGCAAAGCCGCTCATATTGCATTCGCTGAAGTTTTCAAGAAGCTTCGTACTCTTTTGAGAACCGTGTTCGGCTTCCTGTTATGGGGAGCAATCGCTTTGAGTGCCATCATAGCGAGCGCATGTTTTATCGTGAGCCAGCTCACAATAGCCTTGGCAGTATTCTGCCTTAAACCACCTCAGCAAGCGCAGCCGCCGATTGCATTGTTGCCACCATCCCGGCAAAAATACTCAAAGTGCGATTTGGCTGAGGAGGTTGAAGCTCCACCCTGCATCAAGACATCAATGAGCCAAAAACAGGTACTACAGGCACTCAAACAACCGCTGTATGACCGTCAAATCGGGCCGCAGCACATCTTGAATCAACTCAAGCCAATTCCGGCAAGCTGGCAGCGTTCTCTCAGTGAGCCGATAACTCTTCGTAAAACAGAGGCAAAAACCATGCCGCTGATGTTACCAGCTTGTGCAATTAACCCCTCAACCAAACCTCCATTCAACCAACTTGCTCTTTCCTTAGTCTGCTGGGAAGCGATGAGACAAGTAAATCTAGCACTCAAGCCAGTTAAGTCAAGTGAGTTGAAACAGGTGGCAAGTAGCCTCAAAATCAAGAACTATCGTCGCATGAACAAATCTGAATTACTTGTGGCGCTCGCTTTTACGACACAGCAATAGCACCCTTAACTCGGTGGTAAACACAAAGAGAGTCGGTTGACACCCGTCCCGACCTATGAGCCAATGCTCCTCAATAGTTAATTCTCTTGAGGAGCATTGGCTTTTTTGTCGTTTTTCATCAACAGCGACAAACTTACTTTCAGTAGACCAAAAAGTTCTGCGCTCGCTCATCGCTGTGTGATGGATACCTGTACACCTGATTCTTGTCTTTGAAACCGTATTTTTTGAGACATTAAACATGAGGACTGACTAGGCCCGACATACGACCCGTCGATTAGGGTTCTAATCGCCTTGGAACCAACGACATTGAGCATTATGCCATCGCAGCGCCAGCTGACGATTCTCTGACACGGGCTGTTCAGGAAAACAGATTCGAGTGTTGGCATACTGCCCATAGCTATTCATCAAGCTCTCCTCCAAGTAGACTTGACCCTCAACCGGGTCAATCGTTAGCAAATACGAATCGAATAGCCTATGCAAATCCAGCCTCAACAAAATTCCATTCCAAACACAATCCGTTTGCGGTCCTCGGTAAGGAAAAATGTGAGCCGCTTCCAACGCCCCCTCCACATCACATTGAGTAATCGCACACTTGCCTTGAAACGCTTCTTTTAACATGTCCCGAAACTTGCGTTGGTCTTTTCTCCTAACACGAACAACATTCGTTCTTTGTCGTTCGTCTTTGAGGCTTTCTAAGTCAACAATCACCTCTTTGTTAACAGGTTCGGGTGGGGATTCAACCCAAACCAGGCTTTGTCGTTTCAGCCGGCTCAAAGGGGGCAGAATCGTGTCACAGCTATATTCAGCCCCCTCAAAGTCCGTATCCTGCGTCCGAGCCTTATCCAGATTCGTACCCACCAAGTTGGCATATCTCAAATGAGTTCCCCGCAAGTCCGCATAAGGCAAAAGCGCCCCAGAAAGATCTACACCGTCCAAATCCGCATACTTGAGTTCAGCGCCTGACCAGTGGTAGGGCTGAGTAACCTGGTTAGACTGCAACAACGAAATGCGACGCCACCGCTCATTGATTTGGGTTTTCCGGGTGATGAGCGTATGACGTAAATTGATATAGGTGATGCTTGCACCCCGTAGGTCAGCTCCACTTTTGTCGGCTCGCTCAAAGCTAGTCTTACAGATCTCCACCCCACACAAATTGGCTTCGCTCAGGTTAGCTTGATCAAACATCGCGCCTTGTAGGTGAGCCGAATGCAAGTCAGCCTGATAGAGATTAGCCTTCAGCAGGTAGGTTTGGGGCAAATCGTGTCTTCGCATCGCCTTCACGATGGCGTCGAAGGAAGCGCGATGTAAAGGATAAAGACAGTCGGACAACAGAAAACTGGTAGAGCGCAGGTCAGCGCAGCTCAAGGACGCGCCGCTCAAGTCAGCTAGGGTGAACAGGGCACCGTTTAATACGGCGAAGCTGAGATTGGCATGGCTCAAGTTGGCTTCACTCAAACAGGCCGCATACAATTTAGCTTGACTCAAGTCGGTTCCACTCAGATTAGCTTCACTTAAAGAAGCTTCACTCAAATCAACTCCACTGAGATTGGCTCCACTGAGATTGACACCGGTGAGGTTTAATCGGCCCAGAGTCGGGTGTTCTGCCCGCCATTGGTTCCAAGTCTCTACTCCGGATAAAAGTTTTTCGACGAGATAGTCTTTATCGGTCATCTTGAGAAACCATCCATCGCCAAGCCGTTTGGGGAGTCGGGCAGATCAAAAATTACCTCAAAGTCCGCCACGGGAATAAACCGATGCAGAAACCTAAGATGGTCCTGTGCATCTTGGCGATTAGCAAATCTGGCTACGGTGTAGCGCCTCGCGTCGGGTAAAAGCCGGACAATTGCCCAAGGTCGTGTCCAATCTTCAAGCTGTTGAACTGGGGTCTGGGTGGCGACGGCTTCGGGTTTGGGGGCGAGGGCACTTTGCACAACTGCCCAAATTTTTTCCCGTGCTGGATTGGTATTGTTAGGCAGCAGGTTCCAATCGCCCACTGGGGCGGGTAGCCAAGTCAGCACATAGGAGCTATGTTCTTTGATGACTTTCCAGGAAAGACGGCGGGCTTGTTTGCAGCATTGATAACCCTGCTGTCTCAGAGCCGCACAAATCTGTTCGCCTTCTTTGTTGAGGCGAAGCCAATCGCGGTGCTTCATAAGCTATGAAATAAATTATTAAATAAGCTGGCTGGTCAGAAAAGGCGATCTGCTGACTTTACTCACTTGCGCTATCGCTTCACTGCCGTGCAGCGCAATCATGAGCGCTGGTGCTTTTGGGCGATCGCCTATCAATGTGCTTGTAATCAAGTGGAAGACGATACGTTTTTCACACTCTCTGTTCCATAGGCACAAGTGAACTCAAATAAAGTGCAACAGGCTTTTTGCTTGCCAGAGGCGACCTTAAAAGGTCGCCTACATAGCTGATGATCAATCAATACTTTAATCAAGAAAAGATGCCCTAAAAAACGACATTCTGTTCTTGACAAGAAAAGGAATTTGTGGGTCAAGCACTTTCATTACCTACCAGGACAGAGGCGATTGATCAGCGTCTCAGGGATATTCTCGTAGGACTCCAAAAAGATATCAGCCAGCGCTAGATACCATTTGTGATAATGCTTGGGGGGTTGGTAGTTGCGCCCTCGCCCAAACCAGCGACTGACTGTAACAGTGTCACAGCGGCATAGCTGTGCCATAGTCGCGTAAGTTACTGCCCATTTTGAGTAGAATTGCCGAGGGGTCATTTCGAGTCGGCAGTTAGCGAACAGCTCTATTAGCCGCCGTTCGCGCTCACCAAGGGGGCGGGGATTACTCATCGAACCTCCTCGACTTCTGGCTCCAAGTCTTCCTCGAACGCCGTAGTGGCGACTATCCAAGATGCACTCAAGCTGGCGTGCGATAGCCACAAGATATAGCGCCACATCCAGCGGCAGCGGTGGGCAGCATAGTTGTAGAAGCGCCCAATCACCACACCGGATTCGGAGTCGCTGCATAGAGGAACTAAGCGAACTCTGTCACCGTACAAGAAGCGAGGTGGCGGTGCGCTATCCGGGAAGTCGGAGGGCAAGCTGACTGACTGCGGAAATTCGAGACTAATCGGACTAGTGAACACATCAGTATTGCCGTGACGGTGAGCGTTCAAATAACCGCCCAAGAGCTTGCCGTTGAGGCTATTAGTAAGCTGCTGGATGAGTAGAGTAGCAACCGAGTCGAGTTCTTCTGGTTCTGGATGCAGCGACTGGGCATCAAAATC
>DATNQL010000273.1:0-4242 GCA_036704025.1 Stenomitos sp. | reverse complement strand
CGACCAATCCACCATCAGTCCGGAAAGCGCGGTCATCCTCGACCAAATTAGTGCTGTGATGCGCTCTTATCCATTTCTCACCATTGAAATTCAGGGTCACACTGACCCTCGTGCCAGTGCTGCCTACAACCAAGCCTTAGGAATGCGTCGTGCGATCGCGGCACGAAATTACCTGTTGCGCCAAGGAATTGCTCCAGAACGCTTGACAATTCGGTCATTTGGTGAGATCGAACGTCGAACTACGGGCACTGACGTGGTGGATTATGCACGCGATCGCCGAGTGGAATTCATCTTCCAAGACACGAGAGGCTTGGAAATCATCTTTGAAAATCAAGAAACTGACTTGCAAGTAGAACCTAGGGGAGGATCGAGGTAGTGCAGCGCAATTTCCACCAATTCGGCGTCCAGACGTGGAAAAAAAAAGTCCGAATATTGATCAGCTTGCTTAAGTTTTCTGCAACTAAAATAATGCCCTATCGGAATCAGGGGGCGATGTTCCGCGATCCAAAAGGCTCGCGTCTGTTCCGGAAGTTTGGGTATGCGCTCATCAGCCTATTCACTCTGTTGGCGGTGGTGGTGAGCTACTACCCGCCAGCCTTAACACAGGGAATTACGGGGAGTTTTATTTGCGATCGGACTTTGTACGTTAGTCAAGGCCCAGCCGATGGAGCGACAACCCTCTCCAGCGTGATCACAACCCCTAATTTTGCGCTTAACACTGTCGGCACTGCCACTCGTCAATACAACGCCATCGGATTTAATATTCAAGATGGCTTTATTTATGGTATAGCCCCCAATTCAGGTAACCCTGATTCAGGTAATGGAGTCAATCCGCCCTCACTTTATCGGATTGACAATACTGGAACCGCTACCCCACTAGGCTCCCCAACCGGATTTCCGGTCATGCCAGAGCCAGCAGCAGGCGGTACACGCAATGCCTTTGCAGGTGATATTGATCGAAATGGAATCTACTACGTCTATCTCACCACTTTTGGTGCCACGCCCAACCCGCCTGCACCGGCCAATGTACCCAACTTTTTTGCGATCAATCTAGTGACTAGGACAGTTGTCAGTTCGCTGACACTAGCTGGTACTAGCTTTGCGGACATCTCCTTCAATCCTGTGGATGATCAGCTCTATGCCTTTGATAACAACCTAAAGCAGATGGCTCGAATTAATCCAACTACAGGTGTCGTCACGTACTTTGGTAATACCATCACCAATGTGGGTAATGGGACTGCGGTTGGTGCCTCTTTCTTTGATGCGTTTGGTAACTTTTACGTTTACGAGAGTGATGGGAATGTTAGCAATGTCTTAGTTGCTCCTAACGTCGCCAACGCTAACCCAATCGTCTTTACACGACAAAACCAGGCATCGATTGGAGCGGTTTCAAGATTTGACGGTGCATCCTGTGCCTTCGCGCCCATCGCAGAAAAAATTGTCGAGCCTACATCAGTAGCCGCCAATGGCATCATCACTTACAGATATCGCATTGCTAACCAGCTAGGACAGCCATTAAGTACTGCAAACTTAACTTTTACCGACCAGTTGCCTCCTGGGTTAATCTACGTCGATCAAACGCTCAACAATAATAGTGTGGGTGGAACCCCTAACGCTTATGGCGGAACTCCACTGCTGCAAATTGCAGGAATTACCATTCCACCTAGAGGTTCTGTTGAAATCAGTGTCAATGTCCGGGTTAGTTTGAGTGCAACTCCTGGTACAGTCTTGAATCAAGCCTCAATCAATAACGTTCCGTCCTTGCCTGGGCTGACCCTTCCCCCTACGATTACGTCAGATTTTCCCACCACAGGCATTTACCCAGATCCGACACCTTTAGTCATTACTCCAGCACCCCCCACTCCCATCATTGGTCTAGCCAAGAGAGTGGCATCTAGTGTGAACCTTGGCAACGGTGTCTTTCGAGTGACGTATGCACTGGTTGTTAGCAACCTGGGGAATGTTGACCTCAACAATGTACAAGTGACAGAAGATCTCACAACTACTTTTGCTAACGCAACCTCCTTTACTGTTGCCCCCAATAGCGTGAGTAGTCCAAGTGGCAACCTGGCTCCTAATCCCAACTACAATGGTCGCCCTGATAACCCTAACTTGCTAGCCGGTACAACCAATACATTAACCGTTGGTCAAAGCAAGACCATTCAATTTATTGTCGATGTTACCCCAGGTGCCAACCTTGGCCCTTACAACAACCAAGCTGTAGCCAGCGGTACCGACCCCAATGGTCAAACAGTTACAGATCCATCCCAAAATGGCACGAACCCAGACCCCGATAACGATGGCAACCCAGCGAATAACAACGACCCCACCCCAGTCAGCTTCGGGGAGAACCCCGTTTTGGGCGTAGCTAAGGCTGTGGCTTCCGTGGTTGAACTTCCAGACGGAAACTTGACCGTAACTTACAGCATCCGTGTGCAAAACTACGGAGATGTACCTCTGAGCAATCTCCAGCTTACAGAAAATCTGGTCACAACCTTTGGTGCAACACCATTCACGGTGAATCGTGTCAGCAGTCCAACGGGCAACCTCACCCCCAATCCTAACTACAATGGTCGCGCTGACATCAACTTACTCTCCGGTGCAGATACCTTAGCCTTAAACCAAGCCAAAACTCTTGAATTGGTGGTTACCATTACCCCTCCTAACGAACGTCGCGTCTTCGCGAACCAAGTTCAGGGAACAGCAACCAGTCCTACGGGCAGATCAGTGAGTGACCAATCTCAAGCTGGATTTGACCCAGACCCCGATAACAATGGCAATCCAACTAATGACGGTGTTCCGACCCAATTAGTCGTAGGACCCAACTTGCGTTTAGTGAAGCGCATTACCAATGCCACGAGAGGCGGGGTACCCGTCAGTGGAATTAATTTCACAAGCTTTACCCCAGATCCGGGTGATGATGATGACGATGTGGGAGGTTGGTCAAATCTTCCAGGTGGAGTCTTATCAGGCGTTTATCGTTTAGGAACAGATAACCCCTTACAAACGGGAGATGAAGTCGAGTACACCGTCTACTTCCTCTCGGATGGAACTCAATCTGTCACGGATGCGAAAGTCTGTGACCCCATTCCAGAGCAAACCACCTTTATTCCTGATAGTTTCCAAGTTGGTCAAGGGATTTTGTTGAATCAACAAGCCATCAATACATCTCTAACTAACGCCCCAGATACAGATCAAGGGACATTTTTCTCTCGTCTCACGCCGGTTACCTCTCCTTGTCCCAATACCAACAACTCCAACGGGTCAATCTTAGTGAATCTGGGAGATCTGCCATTCACTCCCCCTAACAATGTTGGTTTTATCCGCTTCCGCGTGAGAATCGATTAACACTGAGTAGATGAGCTAGGGGTAGAGCAGGTAATGTCCACTCTACTCCTATAGATAGGTTTGGTAACTGTAGCAAAACGGTAATATCAACTCTTCTGGTTTCATCATCTGGCAAGAGAGAAATCCGCTCTTTTGGTTAGCGAAGTCCGGAAGAAGTGTCAGCGCTCTGTGTCGCAGCACTTAATCACGAGCCATCTCAAACATCTGGGATGGCTTAATTTTCTTATCAGCCATTTAAAGGACTAAATCAAAATTTTTCACCGGCAACGTTTGATTGGATGTTGCTTTCATTTCCCTTTTGGTAAAGCTACAAGCTAACGGCTCAAGGTCAAATACTGACCGAGCAAAAAATTGAGGTTGGTATTTTAAAAACTATCTGTACAAAAGCTGTGTTTGTGCTATTTTGGTATTTTTTTTCTTACCAAAACTGTCGTCAAAAGAGAGTTAAAAGGTAGTGTATCGCAATTACCACCCACCAGCTACTCAAACTTGGGGAAGAAAAGTACTCATCGCCATCACTAGAGGTGGCAATGATTGGCGCAAACGAATCCATCGTTTAACCGCTTTCATCGCTGCTTTAATGTTAGCGATCGCATTGAGTTCCTCCCCTCCAGCACCAGCACAATCTTCAGCCGGTTTCCCTTGTACAAACACATTGTATGTGAGTCGCGGTCAAGGAGCGGATGTGACGGATGTGACAGCTCCAACCGCACTCAACACCCTAAACATCAACGTCAATCCGTTTACCCTAGTGCCGATTCCGGGTATTCCTATCGATCCCAATATTCGCTACAACGCGATCGGATTTAATTTTCAAGATGGGTTGATCTACGGTATCGATCCCGACACACGGACTGTGTATCGGATTGCACCCACTGGACAACCCACTTCTTT
>DATNQL010000272.1:0-4072 GCA_036704025.1 Stenomitos sp. | reverse complement strand
AACTACTATTTTTTAACGATCACAGAAGTTTTCGGTCTACTGACATTGACCCACTGCGGATTGGCTTACGTTATCCCGTTGAGGTCGGGTTAATCGGTGACAGTCGTCGCATCTTGCAAGCAATGCTACCAATGCTAAAGCGTAATGAGGATCGGAGCTTTTTGGAAAAGGCTCAATCCGACATGAAAGATTGGTGGAAGTTAATGGAAGAACGGGGGACGCGGCAAGATAAGCCGATGAAACCCCAAGTGGTTGCGTGGGAACTAGGTAAACGTTTATCTGACACTGCGATCGTTTCTGGGGATTCAGGCACGAATACAACGTGGTGGGCGCGTCAAATTCCAGCTAAAGTGGGTCAAATGCACTCTGTAGCTGGAATGATGGCGACGATGGCTTGTGGTTTGCCTTATGCGATCGCAGCCCAAGTCGCCTACCCCGATCGCCAATGCATTGCCTTTGTCGGGGATGGCGGCTTCTCGATGCTCATGGCAGAGTTTATGACCTGTGTCAAGTATCAGCTTCCCGTCAAGATTGTCATCATCAAGAACAACACCTTGGGTCAGATCAAATGGGAGCAGATGGTTTTCCTGGGCAATCCAGAATACGGCTGCGAACTGCAACCGATGGACTACGCTGCCTATGCACGGGCTTGCGGTGGAACGGGTTTTACGATTGATGACCCCGCGACTTGCGGCGAAATGCTCGATCACGCACTTGCGACGCCAGGGCCAGTGATTATCGAAGCGGTGGTTGACCCTTATGAACCGCCCTATCCCGCTAAAATCACTCTGAAACAAGCGGCTGGATTGGCTGAAGCCCTAGTCCGAGGTGAGCCTAACCGTGAAAGGATCGTCCTTACGGCAGTGTCGGATAAGGTGCGAGAGATGATTTAGCTTTCAGGTTTTGAGCCTGGTAAGTTGGTGTGAGGTAGCCGAACTAACGCTTTAAAGACAACTGATCTCTCCTGAAACGAACTGGCGATCGCGTGAAATTTCACATAGAAAAATCAGGTAGTGCTAATGGGTGTACTTGGTTGAACTAAGCCCTCATAATCTACTTGTTCGCATTACTTCTTAACTCTTCTATCACAGTAGTCAGGACAATCGATCACTAGTTTAGTCAGAGCAGTATCCGGATGGACTGCACATTTGAGATAAGGGTTGTCTGTAAAGTATCGACAGTTTCTACAGGGGAATCGATCTAAGTGTTTAACAGTTCCTGTTCTATCTCGTGCCATCTTCCGAAAACCGGGAAACCTCAACAAGACAATTATCATAATCGTGCTGAAGCCTAAAAAAACCATAAACATTGCTCCATCAGGCATGGTTAATATATTCGGCTTCGTCCCGTCTGGTTTTGCTGTGATCGCTATAGTTCCACTTGGGGTTTTTTGATTGAAATTATTCTCTCTGAATCCATAAACATTCAGAAACTCATTACCATACATATCTTTAATTCAAAGTCTTTCTTTCTTGTTACTACAAACAATCCTTTTTAATCAACGCCAAAAGTATGATACTTTTATAGCAAAAGGCAGAAGGCAGAAGGGAAAAGATTGACGGGTCAAGGTTTCAGAGTTTGAATTTGTCCTAATTGCCTTGGCGACTGCTATATATTTTCTCTAGTTGATTTATAAACCTGGTTAACCCAGTACAAATTATTAAATCTTTGCCTGGTGTCTTGTAAAATATACTACAAAGATTCTTAATGATTTTTATTTCTTAAGATAGAAGAAATTGATGGAATTAAAACATGAATTCTCTAGGCGGCAACACACAAAGGAAGAGTGAAAAAACTCCTATCTTCTGAATGCTAGATTCTATGATCAAGTTATATAAAAATGAAAATCACATAAAATTTTTGCCAATCCTGAGCTATAAAAGGCAATTATTCCATTAGACAGAAGCAATTCTATTGACAGCTTTCTAAAGTAAGCATAGATAAGGATAAATAATGTTCAATGCCCCAGCCACCTCTGAAGTAGGAAACTGATGGACAGGCTATTGTATTTGCTACTGTCAGCCTAAGCGCTCTAGCATTTAATCCATATATCTGTTGAGGTTGGTAGAGGGTAAGAGGTAAGGCTTAAAGGTTTTTTAATTCCTTACACCGATGACTAACAAGAGTCAAGATATACAACTAGATGTACGACAGCAGCTCCTGTTTTTCGGTCTGGTAAAGCCGCATTTGTATTGACGTTCAGTTCTTCTTTTCAAGGAAACCATTATTATGACTGAGAACAAACAACCTTTAGATAAGCGTGTCGAAATTATCGATCATCGTGAGAACAAACAACCTTTAGATAAGCATGACGAAATTATTGACCTGACAGAGAACAAACAACCTAAACAACCTTTAGATAAGCAGCGCGAAATTATTGAACCCAATCAAGAGCAACCCGATGCTGAGTCCTCAGGTAAAGGTTTGGGTGCTGGGATAGCGGGAGCAGCGATTGGCGGTGTCATCGGTGCTCGAATGGGTGGACCTTTGGGTGCTATCGCTGGTGCTGTAGGCGGTGCTTTGGCTGGTAGAGGTACATCTGAGGCGGTTAACAATACTGTTGAAGGTATCGTGGATGCAGCCCATAGTGCTGCTGACGGTGTTAGCCACACAGTAGAAGATGTAGGAGATGCCGTTAAGGGCACCATTGAAGAAACCAAATCTTCGGTTGTCGGTACAGTAGGTGCAGTCCAAGATGCAGCCCAAGAGGTTGCACCTGCGGTCAGAGATGTCGCCCACTCGGTCAGAGATACCGTTGAAGAGGTCAAACCTGCTGTTGTCGAGGGAGTCAAAGAAGCAGGACACGAAGCGGGTCCTGCTGTCCGAGACATTGCTCACTCTCTCAGGGATACTGTTGAAGATGTCAGACCTGCTATAGCGGACACAGCAGAAGCTGTTAAGGAAACCGTTCAGGAGAGCAAGCCTGCTGTAGTCGAGGGAGTCCGGGGCGTTGCTCAGGAAGCCCGACCGGCTGTGAGAGATATCGCCAACTCGGTCAAAGGTACTGTTGAAGATGTTAAGCCAGCCGTAAAAGATGTAGTAGACTCTACCAAGAAAGCTGTTAACGATGTGAAGCCAGCCGTAAAAGATGCAGCAGACTCTACCAGAAAGGCTGCTGAAGATGAAACGCCTGCGGTAAAACAGATAGCACGCTCGACCAACAAAGGTGCTAAAGATGTCAAGCCATCAGCAAAAGATGCAGCACGTTCTGACCAGGAGACAGCGGAGGGTGTTAAGACATCTGACTATGAGTTCATCCTTGAGAACTCTGACGATCCAAATGCTAAGCCATCTTGGGATTTACACAAAAAGCGTCCTAACTCATGAGCTGAGTAGAAGAGTATCAAACTGACTTTGGCACTATAGGGAACACCAACTAAATAAGTTGAGCAATCAGGTGAGGGAGGAAGAAAATTTTCTCTCTCCCTATGTCCATTATCTCTCCAGTAATTGCTCAACTTATTGAATTGCCATTCTGAGATTAATTATCATTCTCGTCAGGAGAGATTATGACTTTTTGTTCTACAACGAGGACAACTACTTTCTTTCCCGATTGAATTCTTGAACGTCAGTGTAAACGTCTAGTTCGCCCTCTATTTGAGTTACTTCCCATCGTGTTTGTGTACCCTCTCGCCAAAAACGCAATCCCAATTTTGCATCTCCAACACCCAAATTCTTCAGTTCTAAATCGGGCAACCAATCAGGTAGCAAGGGTTGTACCTTTAACCGTCGATTAGGTGCATCGGCGTCTAATCCAAGCATAGTGCGGATGAGTAAGAAAATTGATCCTGCTGCCCATGCCTGGGGAATATTAGCATCGGTGTAAGGTACCGGAAAGTTATCAGAGGTGCGTTCAATACCGCCAAAGAGTTCTGGCATCCGTCCCGCTTCAAAGTAACTGGCGGCGGCAAAAATTCCTTCAGCAACACGGTTGGCTTCTTGATGATAGCCGTAGCGTTTCAGCCCAGCGGCAATTGAAGAATTATCATGAGGCCAAACGCTACCTCGTTGATAACTAATTGGGTTATAGCCTGCATTTTGAGATGAAAGAGTTCGCACACCCCAGCCGCAC
>DATNQL010000271.1:0-12975 GCA_036704025.1 Stenomitos sp. | reverse complement strand
CGCGATATTATAGAAAATTCACGCCAAAACAACTTTCCCCGGTTGCGAGGCGAGTGCGTGCATACCGCCCTTGTTCTAATCCATGAAACACACCCTTTCAGTTTTGGTCGAAGATGAAGCCGGTGTTCTGACTCGAATTGCCGGTTTATTTGCCCGTCGAGGCTTCAATATTGAAAGTCTTGCGGTTGGCCCAGCCGAGCAGGTCGGCATTTCCCGGATTACTATGGTAGTACCTGGAGACGAACATATTATCGAGCAACTAACCAAGCAACTCTACAAGCTAATCAATGTACTCAAGGTACACGATATTACAACCACACCCTGTGTTGAGCGTGAGTTGATGTTAGTGAAGGTGAATGGCAACAGCTCGACTCGTACAGAGATTATTGAACTAGCTCAGGTCTTTCGGGCGCGTGTGGTAGATATTGCGGAGGATTCACTGACCCTAGAAGTTGTGGGAGATCCTGGTAAGATGGTGGCGATCGTTCAAGTCTTGGGTAAGTTTGGCATCCGTGAAATTGCCCGGACGGGTAAAATTGCCTTGACGCGGGAATCCGGAGTTAATACGGAATATCTGAAGTCTCTGGAAGCCAAGGTATAGTTAAGCTGACTTGCTTTTGCTTTTGTGCCTTAGCGTCCTGTATGGGTTAATGAGGGAGCATGACTGGCAACTCAATCCAGAATTCTGTTCCCTCTCCCGGGGTTGAGACACATTTCAACTGACCCCCATGTTTGTCAACAATAATTTGATAGCTGATTGATAATCCTAATCCCGTTCCTTGCCCTACAGATTTAGTGGTAAAGAAGGGGTCAAAAATCTGCTGCTGTACCTGAGGGATCATCCCAGGGCCATTGTCAGCAATGCAAATTAACACCGTATTGTCGTCTTTGAGTTGGGTGGCAATCCGAAGACAAGGAGTGAAAGATTGAACATTCTGTTTTAAGCCTTCAATCTGAGACTCTTGATTCCCTTCCCGCGTAAAATTTTCAACCGGCGACTGTTCAACATTCAACTCTTCTAAGGCATCAATGGCATTACTCAAGATATTCATAAACACTTGGTTCATTTGCCCCGCATAGCACTCCACTAGAGGCAATTCCCCATACTCTTTAACAATCTCAATTTTTGATCGTCCAGCTTTGGCTTTCAATCGATGCTGTAACAGCAATAAGGTATTATCGATCCCTTGATGTAAATCAACAGGCTCTCTAGCCGCTTTATCTAAGCGCGAAAAGTTCCGCAATGAAAGCACAATTTGACGAATCCGTTCAGCCCCCATTTGCATGGAGTTCATGAGTTTGGGTAAATCTTCACTCAAGAAATCTAAGTCAATCGCCTCTTCTTCCGATTGAATCAGCGATGATGGGTGAGGATATTGCTGTCGATAAAGGTCAATTAAGTGCAGTAAGTCTTGAGTGTATTGAGTCGCATGGGGAATATTCCCGTAGATAAAAGAGACGGGATTATTGATTTCATGAGCAATTCCAGCGACTAATAACCCTAGACTCGACATTTTTTCGGTTTGAATCAGTTGCGTCTGAGTTTCTTGCAGTTCGTGTAAGGTGTGTTCTAGTTGAGTGGCTTTTTCTCTTAATTGGGCTTCCGATTGCTTCATGGCTTCCTCCGCTCGTTTTCGCTCTGTCACATCGCGGAAGTTAACGACAATTCGCGTCACGGGAGAATCCATGAGCAAATTGCTATAGGTTGACTCGATATAGCGCCACGAACCGTCTTGGTGCCGAAATCGGAACTCTAGGGATAAATCAGTGGTTGGGTTTTGTAGGAAGTATTGAAAATTCTGTTCAATATTAATCAGATCATCGGCATGTACTAAGTTAAAAAGATTTTGACCCATTAATTCTTTGGGTCTGTATCCTAAAACCCCCCGAATCGCAGGACTGACATACTTAATGGTTCCATTGGCTTCTAAAATAGTAATTAGGTTAGAGCTAGTTTGAATCAGCGATCGCCATTTGGCTTCATTTTGTGCCCAAACGGTGGCTTCTCGCTTGTGTTCTTCTTCAACACCAATGGCGGCAGCAATAATCCCCAGCAACGTTTTGTCCGCTTGACTGGGAATGAAGGGATTCTGATACACCACAGATAAAGCCCCAATATACTCCCCAGCACATTTCACCGCTTGCCCGATATAGGTTTGTAACTGATGAGTCACAATGTCAGGGTTGCTGTGGGCATAGGAGGTATTTTGTAAGTCTTGAAGCACAAAGACTTGATTACTACCCTGCTGAATGACTTTGTTACAAATGTTGTTTTTCGGTTCACCCACATGAATGTAATTCGGCGGTGTCTGCCATTGACCTAATGACCAAAGTAAGTCTTGATTCAGTCGATTGTAGACAGCCCATGTTCCACCGAGTAACTCTCCCGCTAAGGCTGTTAAGCGGTTGATGTTCTCATCGGGATCACACTCCAGGCTCAAAAAACACTCATGGAGTCGGGAAAGCTTTGCTTCTGCCTTAAGATGGGTAATATCGCTCAAGGTGCAGATCACTCGCTCGACACAACTATCCAAACCTAATTTGGGTTCAGTATTAACCGATAGCCAAATTCGATCCTCCAGTAAAGGGCGATACACCCCTAAAACCAAGTTACGAAGGGGTTGGCGGCTCGCCAATAGCATTAAAATATGTTTGGCTCTTACGGGTATGGACTGGAGTTTGAGCTGAAACAGTTTGCCATCTTCTTGGATGATGTGCCAATTTGGATCAA
The DNA here is from genome assembly GCA_036704025.1 of Stenomitos sp. Classification (GTDB taxonomy): domain Bacteria; phylum Cyanobacteriota; class Cyanobacteriia; order Cyanobacteriales; family Coleofasciculaceae; genus Allocoleopsis. The sequence goes on along the minus strand of DATNQL010000271.1, from coordinate 10,244 downwards.
CGGGAGTTTGACCCAACAACTGACTCTCACTCAGTCCCAAAAAATTCAGTGCGGCTTGGTTGACGAAGCGAATTTCGCCTTGCGTTTCCATCACCAAGATACCGAGGGGTAATTCTTGGAAAAGCGCTTCCGACAGGGTGTTGTCCCGATGCGCTAGGGCAATGCTTTGAGGATCGAGTTGTAAAGGTAACATAGCTTCCAGCCTGGGCGCTTGGTGAATACATGGAGTCCTCGCTGACTCCTGTGTAACGTGTCTCATGTGTAGCGGAATACACCCTGGGAAAGAACTTTGTTCCAACTCTTCCTATAGACTTAGGAACTACTATTGCCTCCGGACAGAAGTAATTCATCGCTTAGAAAAGAGGGAATGATGGAAGCAACAATCCACCCAAAGTAGCTTGGGCGAGTTTACAGCTTTTGTCGGTGGCACTAAGTTAAAAGGTTTTCTTCCAAGAGATTAAATTAGAGCTTGGATTCAAGCTTTTAATTCATCAGGGGAGAAAGAGTATATTTTAAAGGGAAATAACCTAGTTCAATTTTATCGTTTTTTAAGTTTGTGATGGGGTGGGACTCAACCACTCAAAACGTTGAAGGTTTTTGAAGGATTGATAAAGTTCGATATCTTTCATGGGATATTGTAAAGTTATTAAAAACTTAGAGCATGGCAGAACCAGGCTCTTTGGTAGAAACACCAATTTTTTCATACTTTAGCTAAAATAGAAAAACAATCTTATAAATTTAATAAAAAAATTCTAATTTCCATCAAGAATCTTAATAAATCTCATTGATGAATTTTATAAAAAAACAATCCTTTATTACTTTAGGTAGATGAGTAAGTTTAATCCAGGAATAGTCCGGGACAGTGTCCAAAACAGCAGGGCGATGTAAAGAATGCCCAGACTCCATTGATACCAAACCAAAGCGGAAATGATCCCCGGAAGATGTTGGTCTCGCAAACGGATGTCGTTGAAGCCGAGTTTGAGTAAGTTGTTGAGGCTGAAATCGTAGTAATTGAGCCAGTTCCAACGACGCTCCCAAAGGATAGGCATGTAGCGATCGCGAAATATTTCAAACCGGGGCATGACCGGCAGGCGTCCGATCAGCAGGCGCAACTGACGCAGACTCCCATCTTCTACGAAATAACTGACATACATCAAATCATGATAGCGGCCTTGCTGATACAATCGCCACAGCAACAACATGGGCACGGGTAAAACAACGACCCCTAAGCAAGACAGAGTTAACCAAGGGCGATCGCTGGTGCGAAAAATAGCCGTAACACCGGCAAAAGTCAATACGCCATAACTGCCCAACATCCAAGGCGTTTCAAACACCGTAGGAACAATCGGTTGAGGATGGCGACGGCGGAAACGATCCACTAACCAAAAGAGCAAGCCAAAATAGGCGATCGCCACCAATCCCACCCCAAAAACCAGCCAAAAACTGGTGCCATATCGACTGAGTAGTAATAGCAGGCTCAACCCAACGCCAGACAAAGCATCTAATACCCAACCCAGAGGAGAGGGAGTGGCAGAAGACGCAGGGACATGGGGACGGGGTGACGCGGTGAGGTTGAGGGAAGGATCGTCCGGTTCTTTCTCTTGAGAGACTTTTCCTAGAAGACGAGAACTCAGTTGCCTAAATCGGAGTCGCTGAGTTGTATACTCCAGTTGATTGGCATCCGCAATTTGTTGCAAAGAACGGAAATTCCGGACTAAATTGCGAAGTACATCTTCATTTCCTTCTAATACAGGTACGGAAAGCACACGACCAATTCGACCCGTATCTCCAATGATTTTAGCTTGATCGGAGTCAAAAGTTAGACTCGCAACATTGAGGTCGGCATCCTCAAGAAATCGGGCATTACTGAAATCGACCTGTTCGAGAAGACTAACAGCCCGCAAATTTACTGGTTGATTAAACTGCGTTTCTCGGAAGGCAACGGATTTTTCAAAGCTGGCTTCTGTTAGGCACAGAGGTACTAAAAAGCGACTTTTGCTGAATAACGCGCGATCGCGCCAATTCGTATGGGTAAAATCGGCTAACTCCTGGATAGGCGATTGCGAAACGCTGAAGCTTTCAGCCGATCGCGTCGGCTTCGGATACTCAGAAGGCTTAGCCTCATTCACTCCAGAAAAGTTAGCGCTGCCAAAGATAGATCGAGTGAAATTGGCTAATTGTGCAAAATTGGCGTGACTAAAAATAGTATTCCTTTCAAAGATAGTGCCTTGGAAGTTAGCCAATCCTCGAAATTGTGCCCTATAAAATCCGGCTTTAGCCACAAATAAACTACCGCTAAAATTTGCATCTCGACCAAACACCGTATCGACAAAGTCAACGGATCGAGTCCAGCGTGTTTCTGACCAATCAGACTCTTGAGTAAAAACAGCACCATTGGCTTCTACCCGGTTGAGAAAAAAGGTATTGGCAAAATTGACCGTTCCAATCACTCGCGTTTGCACCAACTTGATCGCACCTCGGAAGACTGTTACGGTGGGAATTACTGTCGGCTGAGATAATCGGCGGGGGTCACGTAATAACTGTTGTTGTTCCTCCAGTGTCAGCAGGGGGGACAATGCCTCCCCGTGTAGGGGTGTACGCAGACCTAACTTACTCCCAATCAGTTCTCCTTCAATTAAAGAATGACTAAAATCGATACCCAAGGGGGTTTCGGATCGATTGAGTTGGGTTTGGAGGAGTTGGTAAAACTGGTCGCGAAACTCGGCATTGTCCGATCGCAAGTTAATGATCAGGTGACGCAGATCGATGGTGCGAACGCCTTCGCTTTGAATGGGTGCTTTTAGGCGTTCTTGCAGGAGTTCTAGGGTTAAAGGCGAGTGCTCGGTTGCGGCTGTTGCCGTCCATGCAGGCAGCATCAGCAACAGCACCATCAGTAATAATCCCACCCAGAAATGAGGTGGGCTTTGCTTATTGTTCTGTAAAATTCTCTCTTCTCCTGCTCTGTGTTCTCTGTGCCTCTGTGGTTTCTTCGTGTTCACAAGCCATTGAGAACCATGATCGATTTACTCCATAATCAAAGAAATCTTACCCGTTGTTGACCCCGTTTCGATCGCCTGATGAGCCGCCGCCGCATCTTTGAGAGGATAAGTCTCACTCAGGTGGATTTTGAGCTTACCCTCATCTATCCATTGGGCACACTGCTTGAGAATCTCAGCTTGGTGTTGCTGGGCGGCAACCAATCCTTGTAACAATGGGGTGAGCATCAGTTCCAGACTAATACGGAGATTGCGCGATCGCGCTGCCTTCCAAGTTGTCGCCGCGTCCGGTTCGAGAATCGTCACTATATCCCCATACACCCGCACGGCTGGAAACGACTCCGAAAAAGTTTTACCGCCTATGGTATCAAAGGCAATGTCTACCCCCTCTCCCTCTGTCCAATCCAACGCCGCCTGCACAAAGTCAGTTTGTTTATACAGGATGGGGTGATCTGCACCCAACTGACGCACTAATCTCGCTTTGTCTGGAGAACTAACCGTCGTACAAACCTCAGCCTCTTTCAGTTTCGCCAGTTGGATGGCAACATGACCCACACCACCCGCACCGGCATGAATCAGCACCTTGTGACCGGCTTCTAAGCGTGCGCGATCGTAAAGCGCTTCCCAGGCGGTGATTAAGACTAAAGGTGCCGCCGCCGCTTCAGCAAAAGACAGGGAAGCCGGTTTTGGGGCAACCAATCGCTCATCTACAACCGTCCATTCAGCATAGTTGCCAGTACCCGATTTACCCAATCCACCAGCACAAAAGTAAACTTCATCCCCCACGCGAAATTGCTGGACGCCAGAACCAACCGCCTCCACCACACCTGCACCATCACAGCCTAAGATAGCTGGCATCTGGTCTGGGTAAAAGGTACCTCGCTGCCGCAGCTTGGTATCAATGGGGTTCACCCCAGCCGCGTGCAGACGCACTAAAATTTCTGTATCGTTTTGAAGTTTGGGTGCTGGTACGTCCTGAAGTTGCAGCACTTCTGGTACTCCAGGGGCTGTCATTAAGACTGCTTTCATGGGGTTGTTGTGTAGTTAAGACAATGATCCGGTATCTGAAACTTTACCGCACCTCTTGACCGTCTTAACCCGTTTTAAACAGATGACCTGTCATAGCTAGTTTCAGGGTAAACTCTAAGTCAGCCAAGAAATAACTGGACGACACGTTGGTTCGCTCAACCCATTGCCAATTTGTCGGATTTCCTTGATCATTGAGGCGTGCAAGGTACTGCGAAAAAAGCACTTGCTCTGCTGCTTGAACAGAACCACTTGGGCGATCGCAGGTTGCCCAGTGACGCAAAATTGTGATTACCGACTAATTAAGCTAGGTTTAGCCACAAAACCCATGCTGTTTGAGCTGAGGGTCAAGAATTGTTACCTATGCCTTGAAATTCAGTTATTACTAACTCCATTGCTAGGAATTCTCGTTTATGATCGAATTAGTTTTCTGATGCTCCATTATGTCCCGAACATTACGTGTACATCCGCAGTATATTCAAACCGTTAAGTCAATTTGGGAGCGTAAAAGTGATGGAAACGAGCGATTTATAGCGGAAGAGTTAGGGCTATCTCTACCTCAAATTCATCTTTTCCTAAAAGGTCAATTTTTAACGGGTCTTGATTTTTTAGAAATTTGTCAAGCCTTAGATTTGAATTGGCGAGAGGTTGCTGGTTTACATTTGCCTGAAAGTTCAAATCCGGCTTGGCCTGTAGCGTCTCACTCAGGGCACTCTCTCCCTAACTCTAGCTTAGATACAGCAGATATTAACCTGAATAAAGCGATCGATAATCTGGTGGGGATTCTTTGTGAAATGCTGCGCCGTTTAACCCGAAAAGTCGGAGATTTTATTCGGGCCGATCGCACTAGCATTTTCTTACTCGATCCTCAAAGGAACGTCCTCGGTTCAATTAATGCCGAGGATGGAGAAGGTGGCTCTTTAGTGATTGAAGTTCCCTTGAATCGGGGAATTGCTAGTTTGGCAGCCACGACTTCAAGTGTCATTAATATTCCTTTTGATGTGTACAACGACCCACGTTCTGAAGAGGCTAAAAAGATAGATAAAATCACAGGATACCGAACTTACACAATCTTAGCTTGGCCTCTGTTCAATAAGGAACAAAATTTAGTATCCGTCGTTCAACTGATTAATAAATTGAGGCTCAATTGTGACCCTGGAGTCGAATTATCAAAAAGAATTGATATTAATGGGTTTACAGAAGCCGATGAATCTTTGTTCGCGACCTTTGCCCCCTCGATTCTGCAAGTTTTAGAACGTTGTCAGTTTTGTTACCAACTCACCCAGCAACTCAGAGACGATACCAAGCTGAATCAACCTCAACCCAACCGGGTTCTCCAAAATAGCCAATTGATTGCAGAACTGAAGCAACAAGAGCAACAACTCCGCAAGATTCTTGATAGGATGTAAAGCCCTGATAGTTCTGGAGTTAAAAGCTGAGTGAAGAGACCAAAAAACTGATGAGAAATCCCATAATTGTGGAGAAAGCAACTGAACTACCACCCAGTTCATAAGCTTCTGGCATCATCGTACTAGCCAACATGGCTAAAATAGCTCCACCAGAGATCGCCTGTGCTAGCCCTACAAATAGTTCAGAGGTATTGCTTTGCAAAAGATTGCCTCCCACGGCACAGAAGCCACTCAAGATCACAACCCCAATCCATAAGCTGAGAATCTGACTTTTCTGGGTTCCAGCCTGTTTCATGCCAGCCGCGCTGGATAAGGCTTCGGGAAAGTTGGAGATAAACACAGCCAGCAAAAATGACCACCCTAAATGACTACTCTCCGCATTCATCCCAATCACGGCTGATTCTGGGATATTATCGATGAGTGTACCGATGACAATGGCTAAGGGAGCCGAACGCTTCACCAGCCCTTCGAGTGTTCCTGGATCTTCTCTGAGTAATAAATCGAGTTCTACCTGATCCATTAACTGTTGTCGCCAACGGTCTAAATGATGTTCTGCGGCTACCCGTGACTCCGTCGAGAATCGGAGTCGCCGCGCTAAGGCTCGGCTTAAAGACCAAGCCAGATGAGGTGACCAAGCCAACACATGATTAAAATGTTCTTGGTGGAGTTGATACAATTCCATGGGGGTACGAGCCACAACCGTGGCTGAACGCGGTTCTCCAGTCAAAAGTGCCATTTCACCGAACACTTCCCCCGGTTCCATAATATTCAAGACTTTTTTGCCTTTGCGAACCTCCGCTTCACCCTCCACAATCATGTAGAAGTACTCCCCTGGAGTTCCCTCTTCACAAATTACTGCTCCGGGTTCGACATGGACGGGTTTGAGAAAGGGAATAATCGCCTGCCTTTCTGCCACGGAAAGATTTTGCATCACCTCAACATGAGCAATCCGGTGCAGAACATCGGAAACGTGTTCCTGAGTATGTTCAAATAAGTAGCGGCGACTGGAGGCAGGTTTGCGGAGAAAACCACCATGCTGGTCAATATATCGGGTAAGACCCATAAACAAACCCCCACCCACCAGAAAACCAAACGAAAGCACTAAGAAGTGGCTGGAATGGTAAGCGGGGAGTGTAATTTCAAACGCGATCGCAGAGAGCAAGGTACCACTGCCAAACGCCATAATCGCCGCTGAAATTTTCCGACTGGGTTGCCAAAAGACTCCGACAAAGGCTCCAATTCCCAAGCTTGAAGCTCCGAGTAAGCCTTGTAAAAATGCTGCGTTGGACATGGCAGCCTCCTGCTTGCAACACCAACAATCGTATCTCCGGATTTAGCCCTCAGGGTAAGAAGATGTATGCATCTCAACAAAAAACCGTGGAACACAATCGTTCCACGGCGTTTGGTATGGTGTGAGGAGCTTAAGCTCGATTCTGATCGTATAGGTGACTCAGCCCAGGAAAGGCTCTCGTAACAGTTTTTGAAACATCGATCGGTCTGAATCCTTAAAATAGAGATTACAACCCCATCACAATCGTTATTTTGTGTGAAGCAAGGATCGCTCGGCTCGGCTTACCAGTTCCAGCCTCGCCAGATTGTTTGTTTGGAGCATGAGAATACTCGGCTCTATACTGAAGTGATTGAAGTTGTCACATCACGGCAAGTCTGTTGGGTACGTCCGTTAATGCTGGCTGTCTCACCGATAGAGCCTGACTCATGGCCTACCTTTTCGCCTGAACCTCTCCATTTATACGACTTGCGTCAAGGAGCCGATTTGCTTTGGCCGGCAAGTTTATTTCGTCTGGCTTTGGATACAGAGGTTATTCCTCTCTTAGTTCAGTTAGATGACCCCAGTAAGATGCAACAAACCAACCCCTCAGAAGCTCACCAGCAACTCAGTGGTTTTGTCCGTCAAGTTTGGCAAGCCTATAAGAGTGCCTTTTGAGCTAATTCTTCGTCAGAATAGCATTCAGGACTTTGCGCTCGTTGGTAATTCCCTGATTCAGACTAATCGTTGAGTAGATTAACGGCTTGTAGCCTTTTCATCTAATGTTATATCCGCACAATGACCTAGTTTAGGAACGCTCTGATGAGAGTGAACGAACCTAACGAATCAGTACTTCTGAACTTTAGGCATCTGCAATGATGTTTAGATGGTAGGAACTAGCTGAATTCGACCTGCATCCATCTCAGACATGAGTAATTCAAGAGCTTCATAATCAACATCTGAGATGTGACCCATTCGAGTTAGTTCATAGTTGATTTCGTTTTCTATATCAGGAGTTAACTTCCTAAGATGAAGGGCTTTTTCTACAAGATGACGAATAACATATGTAGTTTTCACAATCATTATGCCTAGAACTCCATAGTAAGAAATTTTCGGCTGAATCCTTGGGAATTAGAGTGATCCAACTCCTGAGGCTTAAGTGATCTGAATCACTACTTTCTGTGACGCCATGCTCTCTATCTCTTGATCATGACTTTCCCGGATGGCTTGAAATGCTCTCAACAGTTGCCACAGATGCTATACCGGGCTGAGCAACAGCTCATTGTTTTTCCGTGTATAGTTCTTACTTTAAGGGTAGCCCTCGCTGAGGGCTAGCGTTCTTAATCTAACGTTTCGTTGAGTAGAGAATATCTCAAATTTGAACAATATCGCTTCTTGTAGCACAACCTTCAGGCTAATACCAAGTTCTGATTATAATTAAAACTTATAGTTTAATACAAGAGTCTTGAAAGTACATCTATTCCTGAAGATAGATCTCTAAAAAATAAGTATACGTATACACAAAAAATTAAAAAAGTTTATTTAAAACTTTAATAAAGTAGAGCGACTTGATGAAGATTTGGCAAAACCTACCACAGGGAGTAGTTAGGCAAAGAGCGAAAAGAGTATCTTCAAAACATTCTCTTTCAAATTTTTCTACTAAAAAAGGTGGGAACTTAAAGATGACAATTGCTATCAGGGATTCACAATTGACTATCATTCAACCGTCTGGTCATATCAATGCTGCCAATGCCGCTGAGTTCCAACGCCAGCTAACGGCGGCTGTTACGTCCGCTCAGAATGCGGTTTTGGTAGACATGCATCGGGTCGATTCTCTCGATAGTGCAGGCTTGATGTCGTTGATCTGTGCGTGTCGTCTCGCTCAACGCCTGAATCGGCGCTTTGGGATTTGCTGTGTAACGCCCTCAATTCAGATGATTTTTGAACTGACTCGGCTAGATGCGGCGTTTGAAATTTATCCTAACCGTGATGCCTTCTCGGCCCGACTTGAGCGAGATGAGGAATCTGTAAGCTTAATGGCTTAGTGTTGCACCCAAGAACATCATCAGATTGTTCCGCCAGCAACAACCCAACGATTCTCCCCTTTTTTGCTCTTAGGGAAACCAATTAACCGCTCCTAGCTGTCACGACGGTTAATACCGAGTTGCGTTCAAACATAGTAGTTGAGATCGACACCCAGACAGGGGGACGCTCCCGACGCGGAGAAATTCAATGTGCTACGTATGAATGCAACGGCGTATAACGCTTAATAAATAAAATTAGCTGTCTAGAATCCGATCCAGACACGTTGCCATCCTAACCACACCCTCCTTAGCTTTCAGATTGAACGATACGATCTTCATGCAAGTTCTAGGTGAGCGGCTTTGCCGATGTGCAAAGTGCAGTAGCGTTCGCCCGAAAGAACAGCGACTCAGATGAATACCTTCTACAATGAATGATTGCTAAGGGTTAGCTGTAAACGAAGCAGCAAAGAAGGTTGCAATGGCGTTCACCGTCGAGGAACTACTCACCAAACAGATCATGGGGCCAGCACGTTACCTGGGTAACGAATTGGGAGCGGTACATAAGCCCTGGGATACGGCACAAGTGCGGTGGGTGTTGACCTACCCGGAAATTTACGAAGTTGGCGCTTCTAATTTAGGGCATATTATTCTCTACAATATTTTGAATGCCCAACCCAGGCAACTGTGCGATCGCGCCTACTTACCTGCACCGGACTTAGCGGCAAAGCTGCGAGAAACGAAGACGCCTCTGTTTGCTGTAGAAAATCGGCGATCGCTCAAAGATTTCGATATTTTAGGCTTTAGTCTCAGCTATGAACTCGGAGCTACCAATATCCTAGAGATGTTGGATTTGGCAGACATTCCCCTAACCTGGCAAGAACGTGCCGCGAGTGATATCAACGATATCCCCCTAATTTTTGCGGGTGGACAGACGGCAACCTCCAACCCCGAACCCTACGCCGATTTTTTTGACTTTATCGCCTTGGGAGATGGGGAAGAACTACTGCCCGAAATTGGCTTAGTCTTGGAAGAAGGCAAAGCCGCCGGGTTAAGTCGGGAAGCGTTACTGCTGGATTTAGCCCAGATTCCGGGTGTGTATGTCCCGCAATTCTACAATATGGCAGAGGATGGTTCCGTCCATCCCAACCGCCCGGATGTACCCAAGCGGATTCTACGACGAGTCGCCACACCCATGCCTGCTTACTCGATTGGGTTGGTTCCCTACGTCGAAACGGTACATGATCGCCTTACCATTGAAATTCGACGGGGTTGTACTCGTGGTTGTCGCTTCTGCCAACCCGGAATGCTCACTCGTCCGGCGCGGGATGTGGAACCGGAGAAAGTAGTAGAAGCGATCGAGAAGGGAATGAGGGCAACCGGATATCACGAGTTTTCCCTATTATCCCTGAGTTGTTCCGACTATTTGGCACTGCCAGCGGTTGGGATGGAAATCAAAAATCGCCTCAAGGATGAAAATATTTCCCTGTCCCTACCCAGTCAGCGGGTAGACCGATTTGATGAG
>DATNQL010000270.1:0-1628 GCA_036704025.1 Stenomitos sp. | reverse complement strand
GGAACAGCAATATCAGTCCCTACTTCGCTGAGGTAGCCATAGTCTTCCAGAAACTGGTCAAACTGTTCCAAAAGGCTTTGACCATCAGGGATTTCCGCTAAAGCGGCAAACAGGGAGGCGGCGCTATCCTCAACATTCAGCGATCGCCGCAACAAGGGACGGGCATCTTCTGCTAATCCAGCCAGTGCCCGCAAACTTGCCACCTCTGGCGTCTGGCTATTATCCAGTTCTTCATCCTTCACCCGCAGAACGGCCTGTCTGAAAGACGCACTCAGGGGCGCGAGAATACTGTAGTAAGTTGCACGTTTCAACATCTCCAAAATCAGGTCTACTCGCTCTAACAGTTCGGCTGGGGATAATTCAGATGCGGGCTGAAGTTGTAATTGCTCCAGGGTAGGAGTCAAAAACCGTTGATAATCAGATTCAAAATCCCGATCTAAACGCCATTCTCGACCCAGCAAGCGCAGTAATCCAGGCAGGTTCCCCAGAGTGGAACGTAAAGGTGGCTTGGAGAATTTCGCCCCCCTCGTCAAAAATTCCAGACTTTCCGGCGGTAACCCCATGCGCCGAAAAATTTGTCCTAATAAGGTGGCATTGAAGTAAGCACGGGAGTAATGCAGCGTTGCCGTTTCGGTAAAATCTAGTCCCTGTGCCCGTTCTCCTAAAACTACGGTAAAAATCTCTCCCCAAACGCCGCAAGTTAGGGGGCGATTGATTGACCAAGTCAGGGGTCGAATCAATCCCGGAATCACTTCAGCCGCAATCTTGCGTGTCCAGATCGGTTGCAGGGTGGTAATGGGTCGTGATTGCAGTATCCACAATTGCTGACCGTCATAACTCCATTCAACATCTTGGGGGATACCGTGATAACGAGCTTCCAATTCCCGCGCGACAATCGCCACTTGCTCAATTAAGCTCAGGGGTAGGTCGCCACTGCCTTCAATTTGAGCCGAGGGTTTGGTGGCGTCATCGGATGCGTCTGGTGAGAGATAAACTCGGTACTGTTCTGGAGTCACTCGACCCGAAACGATGCGTGTGGCATTTCCTGGCAAACCTTCAATGATGACGGCATCACCTTGTTGGGAAATGGGGTCACGACTAAAGGCAACACCGGAAAAAGCGCCCTGGATTTGTTGTTGAATGAGGACAGCCATGGATTGGTCTGGCAGTTCCCGTGACGCGGAGCGATTCCCTGGAGCGAAATCCCGTCGATACTGGATCGCCGTTGGGTTATGGTAGGACGCCAAGACTTGAGTAATGGCCTCTTGTAAGGCAGGTCTACTGGTAACATTCAAGATGCTTTGATACTGTCCGGCGGCAGAGGAGAATTCTGAGTCTTCTCCAATGGCTGAAGAACGCACAACTAAGGGTTCAGAGTCGGAAACAGGAAGGTATTTAATCAGAGGTTCTGGGTCATCACCGGGGGGGAGTACCCAACCCGGAGGGACAGAGTAACCCCAACGTTTGAGTTGGGATAGAGTTGCAGCTTTTTGTCCAACTTTTTGGTCTTCTAGTTCTTGGTCGAGGGAAATGATGGCGCGATCGCCTCGAAAAAAACGAAACATAGGTTCAGATTCTGCCTTGCTTTCCCCTGGGGGTAAGTCTAAATCATCGGGGATTTTTTGATA
>DATNQL010000269.1:0-1900 GCA_036704025.1 Stenomitos sp. | reverse complement strand
TAGGGCTTAAAGAATATCAAGTTAGAAACTAGCGCCGCCTACTTAGACATTTTATTCTTGTGTTTTGTGCCTATACATTTATTTTATGGCACACCTTTAGGGGTGACAATCAAGCTGGAGGCTCCGATACATAAAGTTTCTAACCATTGGCTTAGAAAAAGATGTCAGCTTATTGACAGGCTTGTTGAGAATGAGCGGTGGGGCACAAGTGATTATCGAGAATGATAATCAACCCGAGGGGAGGAGGGGGCGAGGTATACCTCGCCCCCCTCTAGACTTTTTGAGTTTCTTCTTCCTAGCACCGCTCTCGCCATGCCGATCAATTAAATATGATAAAAAAGAGCGTTCGTTGTTTTTCACAAGACCGCTCAAGTAAAAATGCTTCCTGAATTCTATCTCACAAGCCTTGAGAGCCAACTGAGTGCATCTCAATTGCTGACCTTAGAAATGTTGGTGTGGCTGTTACAATTCCATAAACAGGTACGAATTGAAAGATTAGCCGCCTGTTTACCCTTACCCGTTCTGTACGAGAGTCGTCGCCGCCATGTTCAAAGGTTTCTGATTTTACCGCAGCTGAGTATTCCTTTATTGTGGTTCCCTCTGATTAAATGTATTCTGTTAACTCAAATCTCACCCACCAATAGGGTAATTGTTGCCTTAGACAGAACCCAGTGGAAGCAAAACAATTTGTTCGTAGTCAGTGTAATTTGGGATAAACGAGCTTGGCCGATTTATTGGCAGTTTCTTTCCCACACAGGCAGTAGCAACTTAGCTCAACAACAAGCTCTGTTACGTCCTGTGTTCCGCTTGCTCAAAGGTTATGAAATTGTTGTCATTGGCGATCGAGAATTTCGTTCAGTTGAGTTGGCTTATTGGCTTAAGCAGAAAAAGGTATACTTCGCGCTACGCCTGAAACAGGGGAGTTATATTAAGTTGAGGGGTCAAGAGTATCAAAAACTCAATGAGCTGGGTTTAGCCCCAGGCATGAAGCTGTTTTTGACTGGGGTCAAGTTCACCAAAAAGAAGGGATTTGGTCAGTTTTCTGTGGCTGCTTACTGGAAGCGTAAGTATCGAGGTAAAGGTCCAAATGAGGGATGGTATATCCTGACTAACTTAAAGAGTTTGCCGGAAGCTTTAAAAGTTTACCAAGCCCGGAGTGGGATTGAAGCCATGTTCCGCGATTGTAAGAGTGGTGGCTACAATCTAGAGGACTCAAAAGCTTCTGTTGAACGGTTGACGAGCCTAGTTCTGTTGATAGCAATTGCCTATACTTGTGCTGGGTTGCAGGGTCAATTTATTAAGTTATCCGGGCAGCAAAAATATGTAAGTCGCTTGAAAGAATTGAAAAGGATGACCAGACGGCACAGCAATTTCTGGGTAGGTTTGTATGGACAGATGTGGATTGCTGCCCTAGAAGCCTGTAGCGACTGGGTGAGGGATTTAATCAGGCTCCGAGCGAATAAGCGGGCATTTTTTCAAAAAGGTTTGAGGGCAATGAATCAGATCCAAGCAGCTTTCTGAGCTGTCGGTTTTTGCCCTGGTTCAATAGAGTAAGAGGGAAGGCGAGGTGTACCTCGCCTTCCCTCCCCCTCCCGATGATTATCATTATCGATAATCACTTGGCTCAACATCTCATCCTCAAGAAACCTGTCAATAAGCTGAAATCTTTTTTCAAGTCAATGGCGATCAAGCTTGATATATGGAGTTTTCAGCTTGATTGTCACCCCTGAAGTTCATGCAAACAAACATAGGAAAAACCCCCACTGAAAAGACCACACCCATGGGGAAAACCGAGAACCCCCAAGAACCAGATTATCAACATCAAACCTGGAGTGACTGGGCAGAAATCCTAGCTCGGTGGGTGGTTGACATCATCGCCATCCCCGCCTCCTTTCTGGCT
>DATNQL010000268.1:0-3108 GCA_036704025.1 Stenomitos sp. | reverse complement strand
CTCAAGGGTATACGTTTATTTTTGGCTTGAATATAAGTCTGATCAAGGGCGATTTCCAATTCAAACGTTTCTACCGGACCTTGAGCAGTTTGTGTAATCTTAGAATCTGGTGAAATCGAAATGAGGCGACCTTCGACGATGCCATAGTCTTGGAACGGATAGGCATCAAACTTAATTTTGACGGGCATTCCTAGCCGAAGAAACCCACTCTCTCTAGTACTCATCTGAGATCTCAGCACGAGAGGCGCTCCCTTCGGGGCAATCTGAGCAATCGTCTCACCGGGACGTAACACAGTTCCGGCGTTTTGGACAGGCATCTGCAAAATCATCCCGTCAACCGATGCACGAATTAACCGCTGCTGCAACTGAATTTGTAGAGATTTGATCTGGTTTTGAGTTTGGGTGATTTCCGCTTTGAGTCCTTCGATTTGGGCTTGTAGCTGTTTAATTTGTCTCTTACTGTCTAAGACGGTTAGTTCGCCTTGCTGTAGAGTGCTGTTATAGATACTTTGCTGTTTTTTTAATTCGTCCTGAGCCTGTTTTGTATCGGTCTGAGCTTTCTGCAAACGCTGTTGGTTTTCAATCATTCTGCGTTCTGCTTCATCGACTTGAACTCCCGAAACAGCGCCCTCCTGACGAAGCATTTGGTAGCGTTGTACTGTCTTGATATCCTTGGCTAAGAGTTTCTGCGCCAAGTTAGCTGCTGTTTGATTAAAGTCAATTTGTTGCCGAACGGCGTTAATTTGTGCCAGTTGCCCAGACGCTTGGTTTTGGGTTTGCAGCCGCTGCGTCCGGGTTGTCATCTCTAGTTGGTTTTTAATCATTTCTAGCTGGGGGAGGCGATCGAGTTGACCCTCAAGCTTAGCTTGAGCTTGTTGTAGTTCAGCACGAGACAGTTCTGTGTCCAGTTCCAGTAAAATCTGCCCAGCCTTAACACTTTGACCTTCTTTGGCCTGGATTGCCGCCACTGTCCCTCCAACGGGTGCATCCAGATCGATCGTTTGGCCTTTAGGCTCAAGTCGCCCTCTAGCTTTACCCGTCTCATCGACTTTAGACAGCATTGACCAGGGTAAGATGACGCCTGCAAATACAACCAACAAATACAGTAATCCTCGCGTCCAAACCCGTGGTAGGGTATCGATCAATTCCTGAGTCCAAGGAGACCAATCATCAGCAGGAGATTCAGATGATGGCGATCGAGTTTGTGGCTCAGAGTTCGGAGACTCTAGAATCTCTTCAGAGAAATCCTGCTTGTTACGGGAATGACCATTCTGACTAAACTCGTCCTGCGCGGTAGGTAGGTTTGGCATAGTTGTTGAGCATCCGATCGCTTAAATTCAAGCAATAGCTGTAAACTGTTGCTCGTTGAGATAGAAGTAGTGACCGCGTTTCGCCATGAGTTCGTCATGGCTACCGCTTTCGACTAAGACGCCTCGATCCAGGACTAAAATTAAGTCAGCATTGCGAACGGTCGAGAGCCGATGGGCAATAATCAGCGTTGTTCGACCCTTGACAATTTTGTTGAGATTGGTTTGAATAATTCGCTCGGATTCAGCATCCAGGCTGCTGGTTGCTTCATCGAGAATCAGCAATCGGGGGTTCCCCAGTAAGGCGCGAGCGATCGCCAGACGCTGCCGTTGTCCCCCAGACAGCATTCCGCCGCCCTCACCAATTTTAGTTTCGTAGCCTGCGGGCAGGTCTTTAATAAACTGATGCGCCCCGGCTTGTTCGGCGGCTTCGATCAGGTCTTCTAACGTCGCTTCTGGATGCCCCACACTGAGGTTTTCGCGAATCGTACCGCCAAACAGAAAGGTATCCTGATCGACCACACCAATCTGCTGGCGAAGCGATCGCAGCGAAATCGTGGTTATATCGTAACCATCGATCAGAATCTTGCCTTCTGTAGGTGGATAGAGACCCAAAACCAGTTTGGAAACGGTCGTTTTACCCGAACCACTGCGACCAACCAGTGCTACTGTTTGTCCCGGTTGCACTTCAAAACTGAGGTTCTCTATCGTATTGCTCTCACTCTCTGGGTGGTAGCGGAACGTAACGCGATCGAAGCCAATATGACCGCGAATTGGAGGTAGAGTTTGCCGAGTTTGTCGTTCTAAGTCTTCCTCCGGTTCCGAGTCAATCACATCATCAATCCGTTCAAAGGAAATAATCACTTCCTGCAACTGATTCCACAGGACAATCAGCCTTTGGAACGGACGAATGACGTTAGTAAGCAACATGTTAAACGCCACTAATTGCCCGATCGTCAGTTGGTTTTGAATCACTTGCCAAGCGCCAAACCACAGTAACGCTGTCGTGGCTACCGCTTCAATGGTGGAGCTGAAGATTAGGAGAGTATTATTGATGACCTGCCCCGAAAAGATCATCCGAATCGACTTATTAAATAGCTCCTCCCAATGCCAGCGGACAGTTCGCTCGATCGCCATTGATTTGATCGTGCGAACCCCCGAGAGAGACTCGATCAAATAGCTACTCTCAACCGCATAAGCACTAAAAATTTCTCGCGAGACGCGCTGTAAGAACGGTGTCGCAATCAGCGCCAGCAACACAAAGGGTGGCACGATCAGCAACACCAGTAGTGCCATCTTCCAGCTATACCAGAACATTAACCCGATATAGACAAACACGGTCAGTAAATCGAGCGAGATTGACAGCGCTTCACCGGTGAGAAAGCGCTGAATCTTGCGATTTTCTTGAACGCGAGAAATGATGTCCCCAACGAAACGGAACTCGAAGAAGCTGAGGGGCAGCCGAAATGTGTGTTTGATGAAACCGACAATCAGCGTTAGGTCTACTCGATTAGCGGTATGGTCGAGGAGATATTGTCGCAGTCCAGTCATCGCCACTTTGAATAGACCAAAGATGAGTAGACCTAACCCTACCGCCGTCAACGTTAGAGAACTGCGCTGCACGACCACTCGGTCTAAGAGTAACTGAGTCAATAGCGGCGTGAGCAGTCCAAAAAGCTGGATCAGAAGCGAAGCTACGAACACCTCTAGCAGCACGAGCCAGTGGGGTTTTACTAACTCAAAAAACCGCCAGAAGGGTTGAGTGGACTCTTCTGCGTCCTTTAATAGGGCAGTCGGTTGT
>DATNQL010000267.1:0-2238 GCA_036704025.1 Stenomitos sp. | reverse complement strand
TAAACCGGAATTCGCCTGAGAAACTTCCACAACAGGTTCTCCTGTCTGAACGTGCGATAAGCGGCGAACGTCCAAACTTTTATAAGGTTTGCCTGCACGCAAGAGGGGAATATGTAACATTAGTACACCCCGACAATGGCTGATTGTTGCAATTTTGAATAAACCCGCAAATTTTTCACCCCATCCCAAGGATAGCGATTGCAAGGTTCGGCGCGTTCTCCTTCATCTCGTTCCGGAAAACGCGGCATCAAAAATTCTTTGGTCAGCGTAGTCAACAAAACTCGACCGGTTTGACCATACTCTACCGTTTCATTAAAGTTGTTTGGGTTGACCAGCTCAATGACGCTACGCGGGAATGGCGGATAATAAGTAATTGTATAGTTGTCTGCTGGGTCGAACGGTTTGCTAAGCGCCAAACCCATTAGGCTATTTCCATATACAGGAACAAAATCGATTCCAGGAGCCAATTCTTCTCGTACAAAGCGATGAAATTGGGCAGATATCTCCGTTCCACTGCAATATATCCCCTTAATCCCAACTTGATTGAGAGAAATTTTTTCGCACAGCGCTTCGAGTAATTTAGGGGTTGTGTACAAACAGCGAATGGTATCTTGAGTTCGCAATATTCTGAGTGCCTGGTTAATCACATGATCGAGATAAGCCTTGAGTTCTTCATGTTTTTGATATTTCGTCAAATGCTTGACCCAGCGAGGGTCTAAATCGACAAAAAAGGCCATCCCACCCCGATGTTGGGCTACATGTTCAACACCAAGGCGCAGTCGTCTCGGCCCAGTAGGTCCGAGCATTAACCAGTCACTACCCGGAGGAAAGCCTTCGTCTGAAAGAGAGTTACTCAACAGCTCATAATCGATTTTCAAATCGTTGATGTGAACGCGAAGCTTTGGGATACCAGTCGTTCCTCCCGTTTCAAACACATAACTTGGCTCATGAGCAAGCCCTCTCGGAATCCACTGACGCACAGCAGTGCCGCGCAACCATTCGTCTTGGAAATGACCGAGATATTTGAGGTCATCGAACCCATTAATTTCCTTACGAGGGTCAAAGTCGAGTTTGCTGGCGTAATCTAACCAGAATGGAGAGCCAGTTTCGGGACTAAAATGCCATTGAATAATCTCGCGAACATGCGCGTCCAACTCGTGCCTGAGTTTCTCTATGTTGTTCATTGACCAGTACAAGAGTTAATTTCGTCAGCCGCCCAGGCGGTGAGTTGCTTTGGCGATCGCCGATTTTCTAAATAATGAACGTCTGCTCGGTAGTCATCGTAATAGTAAGCTGATATGCATTCAAGTTTCAACGGGGTTATAAGAACTCAATGCAATCTTAGGAATTCATTGTCAGCACGGCTCGGAAGCGCACCAAGTTACTCATCATCCGCTCATAGGCAACACTGGCTTTTTCGAGCGGGAAAGTCTCGATCATGGGTCGCACTCCACTCAGTAAACTGAAACTTAATGTATCCTCCGAGTCCTTGGCATGACCACCCGTCCATCCGTGGATTGATAGCCTCGCTGCCAGGAGTTGTCGGGAGGAAATTCTTAACGATTCCCCAGAGCTAGCGACGATCAGCAGCTTGCCATTTGTTGCTAAACCCTCCACAGCCGCCGATATCGCCTCGGCGCTTGGAGCAGTAGCGAGGATTACACTTGCACCACCAAGCTTGGTCAGTTCTTGTGCAATGTTGGTGGAAGCAGTATCAACATACAAATGCGCTCCGAGTTGGCGTGCTAGTACCTCTTTGTCCTTGCCACGAGACAACGCCACCGTCTTAAAGCCCAGCTTGTTTGCAAACTGAATTGCCAAATGTCCTAAACCACCTACGCCTTGGATAGCCACCAGATCACCAGCCCGTGCGCCACTGTTACGCAAAGCGTTAAAGGTTGTGATGCCAGCACAAAGAAACGGAGCTGCTTCCTGAGCTGCGAACTCTTCAGGAATGGAGACTAGAGCCTCCTGGGGCGCAATCATATACTCAGCATAGCCACCATCATAGGAAATGCCTGCGATCTTGCGGTTTTTACAGGTAGCGAAATCGCCTCTGCGACACGACTCGCATTGAAAACAATGACCCCCATGCCAGCCGACACCAACACGTTGACCTGTTTTCCAGGCGGTTACCCGGTTCCCTACTTTATCAATAAAACCAGCGACTTCATGACCCGGGACTCGTGGGTATTTTATCCCTGGAAACGTTCCCGCTTTGGTATAAGAATCGCTGTG
>DATNQL010000266.1:0-6055 GCA_036704025.1 Stenomitos sp. | reverse complement strand
CTCAAACCACAATCGACGGTGCAGGAAAGCCAAGTGTCTATAAGTGAACAATCAATCGAAGTCGGTTCGCTGAAGTGGTTCTATCGGGAAGCGAACCCCATTGGCAGAAATGAAGCTTTACCCGTGCTGCTGCTTCATGGGTTGCCTTCCCACAGCTATTGCTGGACAGCATTGATGCCTGATTTAGCCGAAAAAGGGTTGAGAGCAATCGCACCTGACTGGATTGGTTCGGGTTTGTCTGCAAAACCTGACAAGCGAGACTTTGCTTATACTCCCGATGCGTTTATCAATGCCTTGAGAGAGTTTCTCCAAGCGCTGGAAATCAATCGATTTCATTTAGTGGTTCAAGGGTTTCTTGCCTCCGTTGGCCTTCAGTATGCCCTACGTTACCCAGAACAAATTGAACGCCTAGCCATTCTCAATACACCCTTAACCTCTGATGCCAAGTTACCTTGGACAATGCAGCAGTGGGGATGGCTTTTTGTGGGAGATATGTTAACCCAAGACCCCTTATTAGTGGACCGAACTTTGGAGGGGGGGAGTCGTTACCGAATTTCAGACAAAGATTTGGATATTTATCGTAAACCCTTCCTCAAAAGTTCTGATCCGGGGCGCAGTCTGGTGGCGACGATTAAAAATATGCAATGGAAATCGTCCATGGCAGAAATTGAATCTGGATTTCGCAACTGGCAACAACCCACTTTAATCGTTTGGGGCATGAAAGACCCTTGGCTACCGGTCGAAATGGCACAGCAGTTTGCTAAGGGTATAAAGAATGTGGAACTGGTTCAACTTGAAGAAAGTGGACATTATCCTCAAGATCATTGGTCCGAAAAAGTCAGTGAATCCCTGTTGCCTTTTTTAAGACGCCAAGCGTTATGAGGTTGGGTTGGGGGAGGGTCAATGCGTCACACTAACTCTTTGATGCAATGGGGTATCCGTTCTCAGCCACTGGAGTACCCTTCCCTTCTATCAATTCTCTAAAATGCTGCTACACATTCATCTGGGCGTCGGGAGTGGCAATCATCTGTCGCAAACATCAAACCTATAGAAAATCGATATTACCCCCCGACATGGATGGCAGGACGACGTTCCGGCTTCTTCTCCGCTTTACGGAGTACTTCACGGGTGACCACGGCGATATCACCTTCACCAAATAAGATAAAGCGGAGTAAGTATTGGATGGGGTTTCCTTCCACCCAGCCAAAATAAGCATGGGGAATCTTACCGGTCTGGTCTCGAATATAAAGCAGTAAGGCGGCGATCGCATTGGGCACCGCTGCACTTTCGGCACGTAGAATATGGTAGCCACCGACGTCCACGCCTTTGACTCGGATGATGCCCGCAAATTCTGAAGCATCAGCCACCTGAATCTCTAGAAAGAGAATGGGGTCGGTGGGTGGAATATGATGGTCTTCCCGCACCTGTTGCTCTTTTAAAACATACTCTCGCACATGGCCCGTATTTCTGCGATTAGCAATCAGTCGTACCGTACCCGGCCTCTCTTGATTAATGAATTCACGAGCCGTTTCGTCAATTTCGATCCGCTCAACTCGAAGTTCAGTAGACCGCCACACGCGTGAAATCAGCGATGTAACGATGATAGTACCGATGAAGAACGTCGCGATCCTAATCCCTTCAGGTCTCTCGATGATATTGACAATAGTGGTGTAGATAAACAACAGCGTGATGATGGCAAAGGCGAGGGTTCCTGCCTTAGATCTGTGACGGTGGGCGGATAGAGTCACAGCCACTGCGGCTGAAGACATGAGTACAAGCACGCCAGTTGCGTAAGCCCCACCCTGAGCTTCCACATTAGCCTTAAAAATAATTGTGACAACAAAAGCAATAACGGTATAGACTAACACCAGAGGTCGCGTTGCTCGCGCCCAATTCGGTGCCATCCCGTAGCGTGGCAGGTAGCGAGGCACGATATTGAGCAATCCTGCCATGGCTGACGCGCCTGCAAACCACAGAATACTGATAGTACTTAGGTCGTAAATTGTGCCAAAGCCATTGCCTAGATACTGATGTGCTAGATACGCGAGGGCACGTCCACTGGCTTTGCCCCCATGTTGAAATTCTGCGGCTGGAATCAGCAGTATAGTGACTAAGCTGCTGGTGAGCAAAAAGAAGCTCATAATCCCCGCCGCCGTAGCCAGCAGGTTGTGTGTATTGCGAATGCGCCCCCTAGGATGTTCATAGGTATCGCTACGGCTGCCCCGCACGAGGGGGATAACAGCCACGCCAGTTTCAAAGCCTGACAATCCCAATGCCAGTTTTGGGAATAGCAGGGCGGCTGCACCAATCATGAGCAAAGGGTTATTATGTTGTGCGAAAAGTGCACTCTGCCAGTCACCGATAACAGATGAGTGATTTAAGATTTGATAGAAACTGACCCCAATAACAACCAGGTTTAAAAGTAGATAGATTCCAACCAGAAAGACGGCAATCCCGATCGCTTCTCGGAACCCTCTCAGGAAAACTGCGCCTAGCAAGGCTATCAGCACTACGGTAATAGCGATCGCCTGATGGTGAAGGAAACTGGGAACCAGTGGATTTTCGACGATATGAGCGGTAGCATCAGCCGCCGAGAGGGTAATGGTAATGATAAAGTCCGTTGCCACAAATCCGAGTAGGCAAAGTACAAATAACTTGCCTTGCCACCAAGGGAGCAAATGTTCCAGCATGGCAATAGACCCTTCACCATGAGGACTTTGGGCAGCAACACGCCGATAGATGGGCAAAGCTCCAAGCAGCGTGAGTAAAACTAGAATCAGGGTGGCAATCGGTGAAAGAGCACCCGCTGCCAATGCGGCAATACCCGGTTGATAGCCCAGCGTAGAGAAGTAATCTACACCCGTCAGGCACATAACCTGCCACCAAGAATGGGTGCGATGTTCTCCTGCCTTCTCGCTTCGGTTTTCTTCTTTAAGCAACCAACGAATTAAATTTCGGTTGATCCGTCTTCTTGAAAGAGATTTAGCCATCAAACACTACTCCTTGGGTATAGATGCCCTTTCGCCCTGTCATATGTTGTGTTCATCCGTTCTTTTTCAGGACTCTCCTGTTTGAGAACTGATCACGCCTCAGAGAATTCAAAATTGTAAGAGAAACAAGTAGGGTGGGCAATGCCCACCCTACCAAAAGAGAAATTATCTTGAAATATCTCTAAGGATCGACCCAGCGACCATCTGCTTTGATTAAATTAATCAACTCCTCAACTCCCTGATTTTCTGGCACCTTTTTAATCTCTTCCCTGCCGCGATAAAGAGAGATATAACCCGCTTGCTTGCCTACATAACCATAGTCTGCATCCGCCATTTCACCGGGACCATTGACAATACAACCCATCACGGCAATATCTAAACCTGTTAAATGTTTAGTCGCTTCTCGGACTTTGTGCAATACCTCTTCTAAGTTAAACAAGGTACGACCACAGGACGGACAAGCGACGTATTCCACCATCGTCTTCCGGAGTCCCAAGGCTTGCAGAATGCTGTAACAAACGGGAATTTCTTTTTCAGGTGCTTCAGTCAGAGAGACACGAATCGTATCACCAATCCCATCCGCGAGCAGTGGCGCAAGACCGGCGGTAGACTTAATCCGCCCATACTCGCCATCCCCCGCTTCCGTGACACCCAAATGCAAGGGGTAATCCATCCCCAGTTCATCCATCCGCTTCACCATCAGGCGATAAGCGGCTACCATCACCGGTGCTCGTGAAGCTTTCAGGGAAATCACGATGTTGCGGAAGTCCAGAGACTCGCAGATGCGGATAAATTCTAGGGCAGATTCCACCATGCCTTCTGGGGTATCGCCATAGGTAAACAGCATCCGTTCAGCCAGGGAACCGTGATTCACCCCAATCCGCAAGGCTTTACCCTGCTCGCGCAAGGAAATCACCAGAGGTTCTAGGGTTTCGCGGATTTTTTCCCCAATTTCCTCAAATTCAGCTTGGGTGTACTCGTTGCGGTCAGCTTTTGGCTTCTCAAAGACATACAACCCTGGATTAATCCGCACCTTGTCCACATGCTTTGCCACTTCCAGGGCAATTTTCATCCCATTGTGATGAACATCAGCAACCAGGGGTACGTCTTGGTAGGTTTGGATGAGTTTTTGCTTAATTTCTGCCAAAGCTTTGGCATGAGCCATACTCGGCACGGTGACGCGGACAATCTCGCAACCAATCTCATGTAAGCGGCGAATCGCGGCAACGGAACCTTCTATATCTAAGGTGTCTTCATTAATCATGGACTGCACCACCACAGGAGAGCCACCGCCAATCGTGACGCTACCTACCTTCACCGGACGAGTTTTGCGCCGATGAATGGTGGTGTCAAATTCCGGGGCTTTGGGTGCAGTTTGAAGTGTCGAAAGAGTTTGCATAAATGATTGGCTGATTGAGAGTAGCGAGAATATCAGGTATTTCTCTCTATTCTCTTCTCAGAGTGCCACAGTTGCGATCGTTTGGAGTGAAGGGAAGAGCTTAGCGGTGTTCATTTCTTGATCAGCCATCCCCACACAATCTATCGAAGGGACGATTGTTAGTGTCAGGAGCGAAAGGCTTAAATCTGTCTAGGGACTCTTTGATACGGTTCAAAGCTTATACCTGCCTCTAGAAGCATTGGCTTAGCTGTCGTTATTTTTAATATTAGCTATTTGAACCCATGATATCCGCGCCTAATATGGTGAGAGCGACTCAATCCCAGATGCAGGCTTATGCGGTTGCCGTATTAGCTGTTGGATTCGCCATGTTGCTGATGTGGTTGTTCAACCCTTGGGTTGCCATGTCACACTCTCCTTTTTTAATGTTTTTTGGTGCGGTGATGGTGAGTGCTTGGTATGGTGGCATGGGAGTGGGACTGTTTGCCACCTTCTTATCCGCTCTGCTGAGTACTTACTTTTTTGTTTCTCCCTCCGATTGGCAGGTTTTCGATCTGAGCAACAATCTACGGTTAAGCTTGTTTGTGTTGGAAGGAATACTGATCAGTGGGCTATGTGAGACGTTACGCACCACCAATCGACAGCTTGAAGTCAGTGTGCGAAAGCTACGGGAAAGTGAGGAGCGTTACCGTCGTGTGCTTGATACCGCCTACGAAGGGATCTGGACGGTGGATGCTCAGGGACAGATTAACTATGTCAACCAGCGCATGGCTCAGATGCTGGGCTATACCCTACAGAACATGCTGGCTCATCCTATGTTTGATTTTATGGATGAGGAGGCACAAGGCGAAGCCAAACGGTATTTAGAGCGACACCAGCAGGGAATAAAAGAGCAATACGACTTCCGGTTCCGTCACCAAGATGGCTCATCGGTGTGGGCGATTGTCTCTACCAGCCCAATTTTGAGTGAGACAGGAGAGTTTCAAGGTGCGATCGCTATGATAACGGATGTGAGCGAACGTAAACGGGCAGAAGCAGCGCTCCTAGAGCAAGCGGCAACCTGGCAAAATCAGCAAAGCTGGCTGGAGTCGGTGCTGAACTTCCTGCCTTCCCCGTTGCTGCTGATTGAGCCAGGAACTGCACGAGTTACATTCGCTAACCGAGCAGCAGATGAAATGGCTGGGGGTGAATTTCCCAAAAATAAACCTGGCGAGGAGTACCATACGGTTTACTACTGCACCGACGCCCAGGGAGAGCGCATCCCGGATGATCAGATGCCAGGAGTGCGGGTAGCCAGAGGTGAACGACTCAACGGGTTTGAGATGGATTGGCACACACCGGAGGGGATTCGTTCTCTAATCGAGTTTGCTGATACATTACCACCCATGTACGGTCATCCAGCGACTTGTGTATTAGTATTCCAAGACATCACGGAGCATAAGCAAGCTGAGAAAGCACTCCGGGAAAGCGAAGCACGATTTCGCCAGATGGCTGATACCGCACCCGTCTTAATTTGGATGTCTGGCACTGACAAGCTCTGCCATTACTTTAATCAACCCTGGCTCGATTTTACCGGACGCACGATGGAGCAAGAGCTGGGTAATGGTTGGGCTGAAGGTGTCCATCCGGATGATTACCAGCGTTGTTTAGACATTTATCTGAATGCCTT
>DATNQL010000265.1:0-3486 GCA_036704025.1 Stenomitos sp. | reverse complement strand
TTTCTCAACTCTAAGGCTTGCAGATACAAAGGCTCGGCTTCGGCGTACCTGCCTTGAGATTTGTAGAGTCCTGCCAGATTGTTCAGGCTGGTGGCGACATCGGGATGCTCACTACCCAGCAGGCGCTTTCTCAACTCTAAGGCTTGCAGATACAAAGGCTCGGCTTCGGCGTACCTGCCTTGAGATTTGTAGAGTCCTGCCAGATTGTTCAGCGTCATGGCGACATCGGTATGCTCCTCTCCTAAGCGCTCTCTTGTCGCTGACAAGCATTGCTTGTACCAGGGTAATGCTTGTTCGTAGGCTCCTTGACCCTCGTAGAACCGACCTAAACCAATGAAGGGCAAGGCTAAATCTTCATCACTTAACCAATCCTGCTGAATAGTTGCAACTTCTGCCAAGTGAGGAATGGCGGGAGCTACCTTTAGGATTTGTGGCAGAGTTGGTGTTTCAGGAATATCTCGTGCTACTGTTACCAGTGCTTGACAAAAGCCGCGCTTCAATGATTCTACGGTGGTTAATTCTTCCAGCTTGGCACGCAGCAAGTCTCGAATCACTTCATGCAGTTGATAGGTATCCTCATCTAAACACTGGAGCAGGTAGCGTTGAAGTAAAGTAGAGCGCTTTACTTCAAAGTCAAATTCTAAATGGCTAGCACCAGCCGCCGCTGCTACTAATGACCAGGGAATGGGAGCTAAGGCAAACAAACTGAGGAGACAAGCCAAGGTTTGAGCATCAGCATCTAAGGACTCCCAATTCAATTCAAACGCGGCGACTGTTCCTGACTCGCCAGCCTGCGCTTGCTTTTCCTGTAGACGTGATAGGAGTTCTTCTAACATCAGACTCTCCCTGGCTCCCGACAGTTTGCCGCTAGGTGATATAACCCAATGGGTGAATAACCGACCAATTTTGGGCACTCAACTCACTCATGGCAACCTGGGGATAATTGCCTTCCACATCGCCTCATTTGTCCAGTACGCACCATGTGACCTGGGAAACGGTTGTTTACTATCCACCAATACATCCTGCACTTGATTGGGGAAAACATTCGCTCCAATGTAACTGAGGAAGTCCCGCAAGTCGTAGATGTTCAACCAGCTGGGAAAATGGTCGGGTAGGGGTTCACCATATTCTAAGCTGTAGAGGGCATTAATTTCATATAAAAATGGGGCTTGAGAACCCGCTGTCACGAGCAGCTTTACTCGCTCTTTGAGAGATGCTTCTTTGACTAACAAATCGACACAAGCAATCCCGCCTAAACTATGAGCGAGTAACACGACGGGAGGTTCTGCCTGCTCAATTTTTTCCTGAATGAAAGCCCGAATGCGATCGCCTCGACCTTGATAGAGCAAAATATCACAAGGGGTCGGAGAAACTGAGCTGGTAATCGCCCCTCGCCTACGCTTCACGTAATACGTACCAATGGGCTGTGCTAATTGAGACAATGGCTTAACCACCCAGTCCCCGATGCCCAACTCCGCCTCTCCCAAAGCCAGACTCAGGAGTTTAACCACCTCATCCCTTAATTGAGCATCGGTGAGGATGGGAGGAAACCGTTCCTGTTGTTCGCACTCAAACATAGCAGTAGCCACAATCGCTCTAGCTACCGCCTCACGATACTCACCCAACTCATCTGAAGCTGTCTGCAAGGCTTGAGAATAAGGCTCACTCCGGATAACAGCCTCTCGTGCCTGATCAAACACAGTAGCTATTCCCGCCTGTTCCAGCTTGGCTTGTAGTTCGGGGGAAGGACTCAGACGTTCTACACGCGAGTGTAATTCATCGGCTGGCTGTTCTCCAAACGGATTCCCAGCACTCTCATCCACCGGTTTGAGCGACAATATCCGTAATTCATAAAAGGGGTCGCAGTAGAGCTGTTCCCACAGTACAATCTGGTAATCTTCCTCCTCCCCCTCGTCTAGCGCTAGTGTCGCATCATAGAGGGGTATAGAAGCACCTTGAGCATTCAATTTTGTCCCTAAAGAATCACCCCACAAACAACGCTCAACCTTTAAGTCTGGGCGTTCAGCCTGGAGCTTCTGCTCAATGAGTTTAAACGTTTCCTCATACCCAGGATTACGTACTCCTGTACCGTGGACAAACAAAACTGTTGTCATTGTTATATTGTGTTAATGAGGTTTATTGCTCAGACAAGTCCCTGACAGCCAGTCACTAAGAATAGCTCTGTATTTTTAAAATTTAACCCTTTCAAAAACCAAAGACTGAAACAGCTTTTCGTCTTTGGTCTGGTGATACTTCCCCCATCCTGCCGCCGATCTAGATTTAGTGGATGAGGCAATTGACCGGGTGCTGAAACGCTATGCAAAAAGTCGTTAGCGGACGATGTCAAAAATAGATTTCAATCCTCTTCTCCAATCAATTCCACAGCCATAGCGAGGTCATGGGGAGAAGGCTCACAATAGCGCCTGGTCGTTTCTAAGCTGTCATGACCGGCCAGAGCGGCTATTTTCTCCAAGCTCACCCCAGCGTCTACCAGGTTTTTACAAAACGTATGGCGAAGACTATGGCAAGAGAAATCATCCAGGTCACCTTGGTACTTTTCCAGAATGCTCTGAATCCCCCGCCGGGTCATCTGGCCCCGTTGCCCAAGCACCACCAGCTTGGACAATCCCTGATTCTCCTCATAGCCCAGCAGTAGCAGAGCTGCACGGGCATCTTTGTTGAGAGGGACGACCCGCCGCTTTGAGCCTTTACCGGATCGCACCACCAATTCCCCTTTGCGCTCATTGATTTGTATATCACTCCAGAGCAAAGCTGTCAACTCACTGACTCGTAATCCCGTGTTCAGCAACAGCTTCAGGGCACCTTGGTCGCGTGGACTCCCGTAACATTCCACCCGCCGCAGCAGGGCATTTTGTTCGGTACGGGATAGCCAGCGAATACCTTGGCGTTGTTCCTTCACCTGCTTAGGTATCTTAGGGAATGTGTCGATACGGCCTGTTTCCTTACACCAACCCAAAAACACACTGAGGGTAGAGAGCTTTCGATTGATAGTGGCGGGTTTGCACTTTGGGGCCAAGAAGCGTTTGTACTCTCTCAGGTCAACAGCCATTATTAATTTAGGGTTAAATGGCTCTTGACTTTTCATAAACCATTTGACAAAACCTTTTAAATCACTTAAATAACTAATAATAGTGTTATCACTACGTTCCTCTGAATCTAAGTACTCAATAAACGCCTCGCGCCAGTCCTCCAGATTCTGTGCTGAGTTTTTCGGACGATAATCCGCGATCCGAGCGACTTTTCCCATGGTTTTACCCCTTGACACGCGCCATAAGGTTAATTATCAAACTAGAATTGGACGATGAAAAGACGTAGACTTTGGGGGTGTCGGTTTGCACATAAGTTGAAAATCGTTACGCATAACGTGAAAATTTGGCACATAAGATGAAATTTATTTGCACATAAGCTGAAAAGGCTCCCACAACCGCTAGTCTTTTGGGATTAACCTCAGATAACGTTAAGGAG
>DATNQL010000264.1:0-2496 GCA_036704025.1 Stenomitos sp. | reverse complement strand
GAACTCGAAAAAGTCCAAAGCGGAACAACAGCCTATTTAAAAGCCCAATCCCTACTGCTATCGGCACACAATAAACTCAAACAGCTTCAGCCCTAATCAAAAAGCCTTCTGCCTTCTGCCTTTTGCTATAACCCACCGCTAGAATCAAGGAAGGTGTTGTCTAAAAGCGATCGCGAATGTTGCCTAGAGAAGAATTGCTCAAAGGAGTGGAAAATCGAGAAAGTATTGCCCGTGTGATTGACCTAGCTGAACAGGCGATTAAGACCTGGGAAGTGGTCTTTACCGATTTTCTCTCACCGCCGGAAGTGGCGCAAATTCAGCAGCAGTTTCAACGGTTAACGGAAGTGCAATTGCTGGCTTGGGGCGGTTATCCTCAGGCTGAACGACAACGGATTGCGATCGCCCGATCCGAACTCCCCCTTGATCGCGCCCAAGTCGCCGTAGCCGCATTAGATATTGCCGGTAACTTTTTGTTTGACCCTGCCACCCATCGAGACTTTTTGGGTGCCATTCTGGGCACCGGTTTAGTACGAGATAAGATTGGCGACATCATCGTTTTGGGAGAACGAGGAGGTCAGGTGATTGTGGTACCCGAAATCGCAGCATTTCTGGAAACCCAATTAACTCAAGTGCGTTCTGTACCCGTGAAAACCCAACCCATTGACCTCTCGGAACTGAAGATTCGAGAACCGAAGAAAAAAGAGATGACCACGGTAGAGGCATCAATGCGTCTCGATGCGATCGCCTCGGCGGGTTTTGGCATGTCCCGCAACAAAATGGCTGATCTGATTACTGGTGGGGATGTCCGGGTCAATTGGAAAGATATTAGCCAAGCCAGTTATCTTGTCAAGGCTGGCGACTTAATTGCCATTCGTGGCAAGGGACGTTTGGAAATTGGGGAAGTTGCTGTCACGAAAAAAGACCGATACCGCGTACAGCTCACACGATTTATGTAGAACGATCGCTAGTCTAAATCATGGGTAATGGGTAATGGGTAATGGGTAATAGGTAATGGGTAATGGGTAATAGGTAATGGGAAAGTCTTTTCCATTAACCATTACTGCTGCTACAACTCAATAGCATTGGGTATTAAGAATGGCGGCAGCTTTGCCGTTTCTGGAACCGTTTCCTTGTCCTCAACCGTGAGATTCTCCGAAAGTCCTTTTGGCCAAATATGGAAACCACCTCGGTAATGGGGAGGAATTTCCCAACTTCCCCATATCCCATTTTGCTCAACATAACCGTCATAGGAGACAGTATGACTAGGATACCGCTTTTGCATCCAGCAGCGTAATTTCTCTGTATCGTAATGTCCGCGCCAAATGAAGCGACTGACATTGTCAATGCCACTGCCACTAACGCTTTTGTTTTTAAAGGTTAGAGCAAAGGACATCATGTGGCGCTGGGAATCCGGTCCAAAGCTATAGGTGTAAAAGCCTTCCCATTCTCCACTCGGAAATAAGGGATGTTTTTCCAGTTCTTCCCAGGCTTTGAGCGGCTCATTACCCTTATCGTTCATCGCTCACCCTCCGGAATTCAGTTTTTTCAAAGGTAAGCGTTCTAACCCCTTAGCGGCAAGAGTAGGAGGAGGTAGAATGTCCTGGTCAATTTCTCAACTTCTCTACTTCTTTATTCGTGTTTGAACACGGCAACTTGACAGTAAACGTCGTGCCAACTCCGACTTGAGTTTGAAAACGAATCTCACCACCATGCAATTCCACCGCTCTCTTAACAATAGCTAAACCCAATCCTGTCCCCTGAATGGTGTCTGCATTGCTCCCCCGGTGAAAAGGTTCAAAGATTTTGGGCTGATCTTCAGGCGGAATACCGATTCCTTGGTCTTCAATCTGAAAGACAGCCTTACCATTTCCGCAGGATAGATGCAACCGCACACCACCCCCATGAGGGGAATATTTAATCGCATTCGTCAGTAAATTGGTCAGAATTTGCCTGACTAAAGTCGCATCCAAATGAATACGACTAGAGCCATCTCGCTGGAAAAAGGCAATCCGGTGCCGATGGTTGCCTAAAAGTTTGACATCTTCTACCAGTTTTTCGCAGAATTTAACAATATCTAAAAGGATAGGATTAAAGGCTAATTTTCCCGACTCAATTTGATTACTCAATAAGATATCATCAATCATATGAGCCATTTGGTGAGCCGCGGTTTGAATTTTCCTTAAGGTAGAAAACTGCTGTTCTCTTTCTAATCGTTCATAATATTTAGTTAAAGTATCTGCTGCTAAAATAATGGTTGCTAGAGGGGTGCGATATTCATGAGAAATAGTCCGAACTAAGCGAGTTTTTAAAGCGTTAAGTTCTCGTTCTTTTTCCAGAGCTTTACGAATTTCAGATTCTACATGCTTGCGGTCACTAATATCTCGGAGCAACACCAACCAATAGCCTGACTGCATTTCTAACGTCACTGGCTCAACCATCGCTTCAAAAACCAAATCTTGACAATGGCCTGAAGTCACTTCTTGGCAAATTGGCTCG
>DATNQL010000263.1:0-10782 GCA_036704025.1 Stenomitos sp. | reverse complement strand
TGATACCTACGTTCTCGGTGACGCCTACGGCGCTTACTATCAAGATTCTTCCTTGTATGGTAATTCTAGCTACGCTGTCGTGACAGACTACACCTACTCCGAAGGGGACAAAATTCAACTGTATGGCAGCTCTAGCAACTACTACTTTGGTTATAGCAACTACGGTGGTACCAGTGCTACAGATACCTTAATTTACTCCTATAGCTACTCGGCTGGTTACGATCTGGTTGGTATCGTTGAAGATACAACCAGTCTCAACATCAGCTATGTGTAAGTAGCGCTGTTGGACTAGATGGGATCAGCGAAGTCGTCTAGTCTATAGTTGCAATTGCCCAAGGGTTACTAGCCAAGGCGATCACTCAAACAATCCTCTGGATGTAGATTGGGAACTCCCAGTCTACATCTTTCGCTTATGTCCTCGTAATATCATGTCCGGTTAAACACCCCTAGTTAGGAATGATGCGGGGACATGGGGACACGGGGACACACAGAGATTTTTATTAAGGGTAAGCAGGTAGACATCATATAATACCTTCCTACCACCAGGGACTTGAACGTCCGCGACACCTAGAGCACTCGCAAAATGCTGGGAATGCTATCTATAGCCTCTAACGTCCGAATTTCATCCAAAGCCTGTCGGAAGTTCCCCTCACGAACATCGTGAGTGACGACAACAATTTCCGCCAGTTCATCCCGGAATCCAGTCTGTACAATTGACTCCAAACTCACATGATGATTACCAAAACTGGTGCCTAAGTGACCAATCACGCCAGGACAATCTTTCGTTAAGAAACGCGCATAAAAGCGAGTAACGAGTTCTGACATCGGCGCGATCGCACAATAATGTTGATGGGCACAACTCAATAAAGGATGCAGTCGGTGAGACTCTCCAGCCGTTTTCAGAACAGCGGCAATGTTCAAAATATCCGACACCACCGCACTCGCTGTCGGCCCAGAACCCGCTCCCGGCCCGGAGAACACCACCTGCCCAATCGGGTCACCTTCCACTAAAATGGCGTTGTACACTCCGTTGATACTGGCTAATGGATGCGTCTTGGGTAGCAAGGTTGGATGAACTCTCACCTGTAGTAAATCCGCATCTGGAGGAGCTGTTGTTGCTAATTCTTCTCGCTTGGCAAACGCTAGCAATTTAATGACAAACCCCAGTTTCTGAGCATAGGAAATATCCGCCGCACTGACTTGACGAATTCCTTCACAGTAAACATTTTCGAGTTTAATTCGTCCAGCGAAGGCCAAAGAAGCGAGAATGGCAATCTTATCGGCTGCATCCAAGCCATCCACATCCGCTGTCGGATCAGCCTCGGCATAACCCAAACTCTGGGCATCAGCGAGGATATCGGCAAATTCCCCTCCTTCGGTTTGCATCCGAGTCAGAATGTAATTCGTTGTACCGTTGACAATACCAATAACGCTCTTAATCCGATTGACGCCCAAAGACTGCTTGAGGGGTTGAATCACAGGGATACCGCCCCCAACCGCCGCTTCTAAGAGAACATACACACCCGCTTCTTCCGCTGCTGTAAAAATTTCAGCCCCATAGCGGGAAATCACAGCTTTGTTGGCGGTAACCACATGCTTCCCTTGGGCAATAGCTTTGAGAATGAGCGATCGCGCCGGCTCTAACCCCCCCAGGACTTCAACGACAATATCCACGGCTGGGTCAGTCACAATGGATTCTAAGTCCGTAGTAATCAACTCCGGTGGCAGTTTCACCTCTCTTGGCTTATCGAGCGATCGCACTCCCACCCGATGAATCTCAATCTCTTGCAACAACGGCTGACGCCCCTCTGGATTGAGTAAAATCTGTGCCGTTCCTGTACCAACGGTTCCGACACCTAGCAAACCAACTTTAAAACCCACAATCGCTCCTTTGGCTCCTAACCCTACAGCTTAATTGATCTTAGGAAAATCCTATGCCCAGAAGCGTGTTTGGAGAACGATCAGTTGCCCGGACGTCGCACGGTTCAATCCACTCCCCCATTCTCACGCTTTGCTCCAGCCCCACTTTCCTACTGCCTCAACCAGCCAATTAAATGCATAACAGCTTAGTCCGTGATAGAGCGAAAGGGGAATGTAACGATTGTGAAAAATTCAGTTAACCTGTCATTAAAGGCTTGGTCGTTGAAGAACTGCTTTCCCCAGCCTCACTCACTCCCTGGAAAGATATTTTTATATAATGGAACAGTTTTGTCATTCCCAAATTATTGTCAAACCAGCGAGTTGGTGTCAGTCATGGTTCAGGCAAAGTCGTCAGGGCTTGAATCCATGCTGATTACGGACGATTTACTGCTATATTACAAACGCTGCCAACGTCGGGTATTTCTGGATGTTCACAGCGACCCATCCGAGCGAGACCCAGAACAGGACTTTTTGCTGAAACTGCGACAGGATAGCTGGGCGTATCGACAAGCGATTTTTGATGCCTTACCCCATCAGTCCCCAAACTATCCCAGAGGAGATTGGGAAGCTGGGGCACAGGCAACATTGACATTAATGCAGCAGGGGGTAGAACAAATTTCCCAAGGCGTTCTACTCAAGCAAACGCCCCAAGGGGTAACCTTGTTAAGCCGTCCCGATTTGTTGGTTAAACAGGTTGGGTCATCGCATTTGGGGGATTGGATGTATGCTCCTACCCACATCAAGCTCGGTAAGCGTCCCAAACCAGAGTATCAAATTGTTGCCGCGTTTGCCGCCCATCTGTTAGCAGAGGTACAAGGCGTTTTACCCAATACAGCTCAGTTGATTTTACGTCGCCAAGATGTCTACAGCGTGAGTTTAGAACGATGGGTGCCGCTGATGCAGGAGGTTGTCTCAGATTGCATCGAAACCTTGCTCCAGCAACAGGAGCCAGAGGTATTTATTTCTCGTCAGAAATGTAGCCTTTGCCACTGGTACAGCCGTTGTTATGCGATCGCCAAAGCCCAGCAGCACATTTGTCTCTTACCGGGAGTAACACCCAGTCGTTATCGAGATTTGCAAGCGTTGGGTGTAACGACGGTGGAATCTCTAGCCCAATCTACCATTAGTTTACTCGAACCAGCCGTTGGGAACGAAGTTGCGTTGGATTTAGTGCAACAAGCGCAATCCAACGTACAGAATCGAGCAATTCTGCGTCAAAGAGACGGGGAAGAAACCCAAACAGCGCTCCTTCTCACTCCCACTGAGACTTTACCTACAGCATCGGTGGAACTTTACTTTGATATTGAGGCCGAACCAGAGCTGAACTTGGATTATTTACTCGGTGTCTTGGTGATTGACTATCGCACGGATACCGAAACGTTTTATCCTTTCTTTGCACAAGATCCCAGTGATGAAGCTTTAATCTGGGAGCAATTTTTAGATTTGGTCTCACTCTATCCAGATGCTCCCATATTCCATTTTTCTGAGTACGAAGTTGAGACAATTAAGCGTTTAGCAAAGCTCTATCAAACCCCAAAACCTCAACTGCAACGGCTGCTCTCTCAGTTTGTGGATGTGCATTGGTATGTCATGAAAACAGCAACCTTGCCCGTGGAGAGCTATTCTCTCAAACACCTCGCTCGATGGATCGGCTTTGAGTGGCGTGATGCGGGGATTACAGGTTCCCAATGCGTTTGTTTGTACAACCAATGGTTAGAGACTAGCGATCGCTCTGTTCTTGATATTATTTTGCGGTACAACGAGGATGACTGCCGTGCCACTTATTACCTCAAAAACTGGCTCGTCAATTTTATGCAAGACTCGGTTCAGACTTCTACAAAAAGTTATGCAAAGATTTCTGAATAAATTAGCATTATTTATCTAAAATACAAGTTTTTCTTATGAATGAGTGTTAGCCTACAATTAGGGCTGACGTTCCCAGTCATGCAGACTGAGCAATGTCTCCTGCCAATTTATATGAGGTTATTGATATGCTTCCTTTATTTTTATCTCTTTTAATCCTCGCTGTTGGAAGCCTTTTAATATCACTGAAAGCCTCTCACGAAATTTCCCGCATTCTGGCAGCCGGTAGCGCCATCTTTTGCTTAATTTTTGGGTTTGCTCTAGCACCGTGGCCTGTTCAATTTTTAATTGTTTTTCTGCTACTCGCTCTAGAACGCCTATATCCTTTTCGTCGGCTTGGCGAAGTGCCCGTCGTTCTGACTTCCAACAAACGCAGATAATTGTTGGCTAGATAGCCCTAAAAACACTATCTAGGAACGCTGGAGCCGACCCATCAAGGGTCGGCTTTTAGTTGACCAAACACCACCCAATTACACTCAATCCACTTCAGATTTATACCTCTAGTGCTGGTATATTAGACTTCAACCAAATCGGAGAACGCTGCGCCTCACGACTGGCTATCTCCTCAAATAAGTTAACGTAGCGGTGAGCCATATCAGTCCAGCTATATTGCTGCGCTACCGTGCGAGCGGCATGACCCATGTGATACCGTAAGACGGGGTCTCGTGTCAGTCGCAAAAGAGCCTGTGCTAATGCTTGTGCGTCCTCTGAGTCAGACAAGACAATTCCTGATTCAGGCGTCACAATCTCCGCCGCCCCCGTTGTGGTTGCCGTAATCACGGGTAAGCCAGCCGCCATTGCTTCCAGCACGACTAAACCAAAAGGCTCATACCGTGAAGGAAAGACAAAAACATCAACCGCTCGCAAGAGTTCCGAAATACCCGGTTGTAAGCCCAGGAAATGCACCCGTTGACTCAAGCCAAGCTGTGCCGCAAGAGCCGGATAGGGGCTACCTTCTGTTTGTCCTGCCACGGCTAAGTGTAAATCAGGCACATCCACCAAAGCTTGCAGAACCGTATCTAAGTTCTTGCGATTGAGGCGGATATCTCCCGCAAACAGAGCCAAGGGCACGTCCTCTGGTAGACTCCATAGACGGCGATTCGCCGAACCTGGAGAAAACTCCTCTAAATTAACGCCACAAGGAATAACACAAATGTCCTTGGGTGGGATACCCGTCTCGACTACTTCTCTCTTAACCCGCTGCGATACTCCCACCACCACTTGGGCTTGACGGAAAGCGGTTTTTTCCCAATGAGCATTGAACCCTGTATAGAGCCATTGGTAAAAACCATAAATATCTCGACGAACCCGCGAAACATGAAAGGGAGACGCGAGCCACGCACGATGCACGAACGATACGATATTCACATCCGCCGCTGCCCCAGTGACTGCGCCGTTGGTAATGACTAAATCAAACTCTTGACGGTGTTGATGCAACCAATGAGCACTGCGCCTAGAGAATACCACCTCGCGCACCAGTTGAGTGGGTAACCCTTTGACAGGAATCGAAATCCAGTTCACTTGACTGTTGTGTTGCAGTTGTGGGGCTAGTTGACTCGATACTACAGTCACCTGATGACCATGCTGACTGGCTTCTCGGATAATCTCATAATTCAGCCGACCCTGACCATCATTAGGAATGACGTTATGCGTCACAATACAGAGTTTCATCTTGCAATCGATCCGTGTTAAATGAATTCAGCTCAGGAGAAACCAGCAACCCACTTGAAAGGCGCTCGGTGTCTGGAGTACGTCACTGAGACGGGTTTATGGCTTAAGACGATTACGCTTACCCAAACCGATTTCAGCA
Source organism: Stenomitos sp. (assembly GCA_036704025.1). Lineage (GTDB taxonomy): Bacteria > Cyanobacteriota > Cyanobacteriia > Cyanobacteriales > Coleofasciculaceae > Allocoleopsis. The sequence continues at coordinate 5,189 of DATNQL010000263.1, read as the reverse complement.
GGGAGTTTGTGGGCGTGGAAAAGAAGTGAGAGTCCAAGTCTGGGGTACACCATGCCAGGGCATCGACACGCCCCCAAAAGTACGTAAATTCTGCCAATAACGGTCAAAATGACGGTTTGAAACGGTTGTGGCGTTACCGATTAGCTCAAACAGCCGATTCGTAATCATCAACCCCACTCGTGTGGCATATACCTCAGCGGAAAAAATGGCATTCGCTACGTCTTGCCGTTCTTCATGAGTGAGCTGAAACCCCTTTTCCCATGCCACTTGCAGGTGTTCTGCTACGTCATCTGCTAAGCGAATGGCTGTTTTCAATTCAATCCACACATCGCCGTAATCACCGAGGGTGTAGGGGTCTAACGCTACACTATCGAGGGCTGAACTGTGTTCGGGTTGGCTCAGAGTCTCCTGTTCGAGCGCTTGCAAAGCACCTTGCCCAATTCCCAGCCCCACATAGGTTTTCGTTAACTGGGCAATGATTCCCGTCAATGTGGCAAAGGCAGTATCAGGGAGATGATGGGGTGCCAAAATCTCATCTTTCTCGAGCAGGACGTTGTGGAAGGTGAACGTACCGCTATTGCCTCGCTCTTGCCCTATCTTGTCCCAATCGGAGGTAACTCCCAAACGATCTTTGGGTATCATGCAGAAAAATGGCTGTTGAACGCCTTCTTGCCAAGCCGAGAATACCCGCAGATCTGCTGCGGCAAGGAGTGAATCAAAGCGTTTGACTCCATTGAGGCGGAAGCGATCGCCCTCTGGGATGAGGCTAAGTCTGGTATCCCAAGTGTCAATGGCACTCGCCCACAATCCATGATTCTGGGCGGTGTAGCGATAATACTTTTCTTTTTGCTGTGGTGTTCCGGAGAGATGACTTAAAACGGTTAAATTCAGATGGTTGCCATACAACTGTCCAATTGAACCCTCGGCTTTGGAAAGTTCATAGACAATTTTTAGCGCGTCTACCCAAGTGGCTCCTGTACCTCCATATTCCTGCGGCACCAGTAATTCGAGCAGCCCGCTTTCACGTAGTTTCTGGATTTCAGATTCTGAGATTTCTGCTTGGGTATCGCGTTTCTTGGCAGCTTGAGCCAGTTCCTGGGATAAGGAAACCGCTATATCCAGCTTATGGGGTGGTTTTCTGACATTTAATAACATGGCACAATCATCCTTAGTGTTGTTCGGGGGATAGGGAGCGAAACGACGCAACGCATGAATTCACCAGATTCAGGGTTGCTGACATCTCCCTATTTCCTTTTTCTGTGTCTGACATGATGCATCATCTGTGTTTGGCTCGCTTAGGGCTAAGCGAAACAGCTCTGCCTGCTCAGTTCAACCCAGCTCCAAGCGTTCTCACGGCTTGAGACTATGCTCAATTTCGTAGTTATTGGAGCTAATCTGTACTGTCCAAGTTGGGTTGATGACTTAGATTAATCTACGGTAGTTCGGTCGGAATACAGTACTATTTACTTATAAGTCTTGAGTATTGCATACGCCGCAACGAATAGCAAGGGCACTGTGAGCAGAATTGGCGGAGCAGGCTACGCCTTGTGGGTAGGGAGAAAAGATGGGTTAAAAGTTCGCGATCGCTTACGGTAGCACCTCTGTTTGAAGCCACTCCTCTCTTGAGCAAGCGGATCGCATGACTTAAGGATTGATAAAATATCGACAGATGAATAGGCAAGGGGCAGAAAATGTCAACCATTAAAGTTGAAGTGCAACTGTCTTCAGAAGAGTTGCTCAAAGCTGTCGAGCAACTCAGCTTGCCAGATTTAGATCAATTTGTATCTCAAGTCTTAGTGCTACAGGCGCAACGCCAAGCTTCAACGTCATCACAAGCTGAAGCTGAACTGTTACTAAAAATTAATCAGGGTATCCCTTCAGATATTCAGAAGCACTATGAAGAATTGATGGCTAAGCGACAGGCTGAAACTCTCACTCATGAGGAACATGGTGAATTACTTCAATTCACTGAGCAGATAGAAAAACTGCAAACACAACGCATAGAATGCTTAGCAGAATTGGCGCGTCTTCGTGGCACATCCATTAGTGCATTAATGGAAAAATTAGGGATTCAGGTGCCAACTTATGCCTGAGAGTCGAGTTACGGCTCAACAGAAAAAGGCTGTTGCTGAACGCGCTAATGGATGTTGTGAATATTGCAAAAGCCAAGCGCGTTTTTCGATTCAGCCGTTTTCGATTGAACATATCATTCCCAGAAGTCAAGGTGGAGAAACCGTCATGGATAACTTGGCTTTGTCATGTTAGGGATGCAATAATCACAAGTACAACAAAACTGAAGAATGCGATCCAGTCAGTGGTGATAAGGAACTTCACCCATTATGTTGCTCTCTCACCCAAGCTCGAAAAGCACGTAAAGTTGCTGTCTCCCCATCGACCAAACTTTGGCGAATAAACCTAGGGATAATATCTAGAGGCATCCAAGGAAAAGTCGGACTTTTGTTAACTTTTTGATACTCTTGATTGGATGGCTCTAAAACAAAAACCTCTAATTTATTGCCGTTATAGTGCCAAAATTCAGATACACCCATTGCTGCATAAATGGGTTGCTTGTCCATTGAACCACTGGTGATATCAATTTCCAACACTAAATCTGGAGGTGGGTCATTATTGAGGTCAATCTCTTGCTTGTTTCTGACTAGGGGTTCATTTTGAATATAGTAACAGGAGTCCGGTTCCGCTCCTTTCAACTTTTTGGCTCGCTTCAGGGTTAAAGAACCGAATCTTTTGAGATTCAGGTTTAATTCATCAGCGATCGCACCAATCAAACTTTCAATAAAGCGGTTACTATTCTCATGCGGCCCTAAAGGTGTCATGATCTCTAACAATCCTTCGTTGTAAGCCAATCGGGTGGCTCTTTTATCTCCTAATTCCTCGAGTAATTGCTCAAACGTTTGCCAACTGACATTGGACAAAATTACGCGTTGTTCGGCAATTTCAGGAGTTGCTGTTTTCATAAATTGTTACCTTAAAATTAGGTAGCGAGCGAACCATATCCCCCGCCTCCAGGTGTTTCAATTGTAAACACATCTCCCGGATTCATCTGTGCAACAGCAGTACTCCCCAATTCCTCCACTGTTCCATCACTCCGTTGCACATAATTCTTCCCTAAAGCACCCGTTTCACCCCCCTCCAATCCAAAGGGAGGAACAACGCGATGACTCGAAAGAATAGCTGCCGTCATTGGTTCGAGGAAACGAACCCGCCGAATGACTCCATTGCCACCATGATGATGTCCCTTACCGCCACTATTAGGACGAATGCAGAAATTTTCTAACAGAACAGGGAATCGCCATTCCAACACTTCCGGGTCAGTTAGGCGAGAATTAGTCATGTGAGTATGCACGGCATCTGTGCCATCGAAATCAGCACCTGCACCTGAACCGCCGCAGATGGTTTCGTAGTATTGATGGCGCCCATTCCCAAAGGTAAAGTTATTCATTGTCCCCTGAGATGCAGCTAAGACTCCCAGCGCACCATACAACGCATCGGTAATCGCTTGGGAAGTTTCCACATTTCCCGCTACTACCGCCGCCGGATAACGGGGATTGAGCATACAGCCTTCGGGAATGATAATTTCTAGGGGTTTAAGGCAACCGGCATTGAGGGGAATATCGTCATTTACCAAAGTACGGAAAACATACAAGACAGCGGCTTTGCACACGGCAGAGGGTGCATTGAAATTACTCTCTAATTGGAGAGACGTGCCAGTAAAATCAATCTTAGCGCTGTGGTTATGGCGATCGATGGTAATGGTTACCTGAATTTGATTGCCATCATCCAGCTTAGCGGTGAAGCTGCCATAATTGAGAACGGCGATCGCACGACGCACGGATGCCTCGGCATTATCCTGTACATAACCCATGTAAGCGTGCACGATCTCTAAGGAGTAGTGTTGCACCATCCGGAGCAACTCTTGTACACCGCGTTCATTGGCGGCTATTTGCGCTTTCAAGTCGGCAATATTTTGCTCGATATTCCGTACTGGGTAAGTGTTAGATGAGAGAAGTTCCCTCAATTCTTGTTCCCGGAAACGTCCTTGTTCAACTAACTGGAAGTTGTCAATTAACACCCCTTCCTGCTCGACGGTTGTACTATTGGGAGGCATGGAACCGGGAGTAATCCCCCCGATGTCTGCATGGTGTCCCCGTGAGGCAACGTAGAAGAGGGGAACCTCTTGTTCCATCCCTTGCTTACCAAGAAGGGATAAATCAGACTCCCCCCTTAGTAAGGGAGGCGCAAAGACTGGGGTAATCACCGTAATATCGGGGAGATGAGTCCCACCGTTGTAAGGGTTATTCAGGACATACACATCTCCAGGTTGGAGGGTATTGCCGTATGCTTCAATTAAACTTCTCACACTTTCGCTCATTGAGCCTAAATGCACAGGGATATGGGGGGCATTCGCAACAAGTTGTCCTTGTTGGTCAAAGATGGCGCAGGAAAAGTCGAGACGTTCTTTGATGTTGACGGAGGAACTGGTATTTTGGAGCGTAATCCCCATTTGCTCGGCAATAGAACGAAATAGGTTGTTGAAGATTTCCAATAACACTGGATCGACTTGGGTGCCGATGACTAAACTCTCATCTAGGGATTTGATGCGCTTTAAGACTAAATGATTGTGCTGGGTTACCTCTGCCTGCCAACCCGGTTCAATGATATTCGTACCCGTCGCTTCAATAATTAGGGCAGGACTAGAAATGCAATCTCCCGGTTGTAAATCCTGTCGCTGATAGACTGGCGTCTCGTGCCATGCCTCCGCTGTGTACATCTGCACGGTTGCGACGGGTTGCGCTTGGGCATCTGTCTGACGTTCCATGATCGGTTCTTCCGGGTTATACGTCTGTTTAACCACCTCAACCGCAACCGCTTCAACAATCAACCCCTTCTCCGGTGCAATAAATCCATACTGTTGCCGATGCGCCGCCTCAAACTGCTGCTTCATCGCCGCAACCGTCCCAAAATCCACAATCAGCGCCGTATCCGTCCCCTCATAGCGCAGATGCACCTTGCCAAAAACTTGAAAATCCTCTTCCTCATCCTGTTTCTTCTCTGTGCCCTCTGTGTCTCTGTGGTTAATTTCCTCCTTCCCCTCTCTCGCCAACTCCTCCAACAATGTCTCTAACTTAGACACCAACGCCTCATCTAACTTCTCCTCTACTGCCCGTTCT
>DATNQL010000262.1:0-2692 GCA_036704025.1 Stenomitos sp. | reverse complement strand
AGCGATCGCCCGGGTAATTGATAAAATTCGTCAAAGCTCGGATATGGATGCCATTTTCCGAGTCGCGGCGCAAGAAGTCCGCCGACTGCTGGATGTAGAGCGGATTACGATTTACAAGTTCCGCCCCGACTATTTCGGCGATTTCGTGGTGGAGTCGGAGACAGGCGGTTGGCCCAAACTGGTTGGCAGTGGTTGGGAAGACCCCTATTTACAAGAACATCAAGGCGGTCGCTTCCGCAACAACGAACCTCTGGTGGTTGATGATGTTTACAATGGCGGTCTCACGGATTGCCATGTGGAAGCCTTGGAATACTTCGGGGTGAAATCTTGCATGGTGGTGTCCATCTTCCAAGGCAAGAAGTTGTGGGGATTACTCAGTGCCTTTCAACACAGCAGCCCCAGGCATTGGCAAGAGAATGAAGTCAAGTTGCTCTTTCAAATTGCCGCTCAACTGGGGTTAGCGATTCAGCAGGCGGAGTACGTAGCACAGCTCAAGGAGCAAGCCGTCCAAATCGCCAAAGGTGCGGAACGGGAGAGAATTGTCGCTAGCATCCTGGAAAAGATTCTTAAATCTTCCGACATTGACACCGTATTCAAGACGACGGTGCAGGAAGTGCGAAAAGTCCTGAATGTAGAACGGGTGACAATTTACAAGTTTCGTCCGGACTATTTCGGCGACTTTGTCGTGGAGTCAGAGTCTGGAGGTTGGCCTAAACTCGTGGGCAGTGGTTGGGAAGACCCGTATTTACAAGAACACAAAGGGGGTCGCTTCCGCAATAATGAACTGTTCGTCGTGGATGATATCTACAAGGCAGACATGACGGATTGCCATGTGGAAGCCTTAGAATTCTTTGCGGTTAAATCCTGCGTCGTGGCTCCTATCCTGCAAGGGCAACAGCTTTGGGGATTGGTGTCGGCGTTCCAACACAGTGAACCCCGGCATTGGCAAGAGGGTGAAGTCAAGTTACTGGCTCAAATTGGGACTCAACTCGGTTTAGCTCTACAACAGGCTGAGTATATAGAAGAGTTGCGCGTGCAGTCTCAACGCTTAGCCAAGTCAGTGGATCGAGGAGCGGTTTATAGCCGATTGATTTACAGACTGGGAAGTGCTTTGATTCAGGAGCATTTTTCCCTGGATAATTTGTTACAACTGGCGGTTCTGGAATTACGCAAACAGTTAAAGTGCGATCGCGTCGGTGTCTATCGGTTTAATCCAGACTGGAGTGGTCAGTTCATCGTCGAGGATGTGGGCAGCGATTGGACGAAACTGGTAGGCACAGACCTCGCGATGGTTGAAGATACCCACCTCCAAGAGAATAAGGGGGGTCGTTATCGTCGCCGAGAAACGTTCAGCGTAGACAATATTTACACCATTGGGCATCACGAGTGTCATGTGCAGTTGCTGGAGCAATGGGAAGCCAAAGCCTACATGATTGCCCCCATCTTTAAGGGTGACCAACTCTGGGGTTTATTAGGAGCCTATCAAAATGATGCCCCCCGCCACTGGGAGCAGATGGACGTAAACTTGCTGGCTCAAGTGGGTGTGCAAATTGGTCTGGCTCTGCAACAAGCGGAATACTTAGAGCAACTGAGAACCCAAGCGCAGCAATTGACCGAGTCAGCCGAACGGGAACGAGGGGCAAAAGAGCAACTGCAACGAGAGGTAATTCAGTTGCTGACGGCGGTGCGACCGGCACTCAAGGGTGACCTCACTGTCCGCGCTCCTGTGACGGAAGATGAAGTGGGTACGATCGCCGATGCTTACAACAATACTTTGCAAAGCCTACGCGGTATCGTCAAGCAAGTCCAAACCGCTTCGAGACAAGTCGCTCAAACCTCCCAGGACAGCGAGTCCTCGATCGCCGGTTTGGCGTCACAAGCTCAGCAGCAATTCCAGTTCTTAGAAGGCACCCTAGAGCAAATTCAGACCCTTGTCAATTCCACCAATGCTGTGAGTACCAACGCTCAACAGGTGAACTTGGCGGTGCAACAGGCGAACCAGACGGTTCGGGAAGGGGATGCCGCCATGAACCATACCGTAGATGGCATTCTGGCGATTCGGGAAACCGTGGCGGAAACCAGCAAACGGCTCAAGCGCTTGAGTGAATCGTCCCAGAAGGTGTCCAGGGTGGTGAATCTGATTAGCAATTTTACGACCCAAACCCAATTGCTAGCGCTGAATGCGGCGATTGAAGCCACTAGAGCGGGTCAATATGGGCGGGGTTTTGTTGTGGTTGCAGATGAGGTGCGCTCTCTGGCGCGTCAATCCGCTGAGGCGACAACTGAAATCGCGCAGCTAGTTCAGGAGATTCAGGAGGGTACGGCGGAGGTTTCCGTCGCGATGGAAACCGGCATTCAGCAGGTGGCTCAAGGGACTCATTTGGTTACCAATGCTCGCCAGAATCTAAATGCGATCGTTGAAGCAACCACTCAAATTAGTCAGCTAGTGGAAGGTATTACCCAAGCCACCCAGCTCCAAACCGAGCAGTTTCAATCCGTCACGCAAACCATGACCGATGTGGCGGCGATCGCAAACAAGACTTCAGAGGATTCTGTCGAGATTTCCACATCCTTTAAAGAACTGTTGGCAATGGCTCAAAACCTACAAGCGAGTGCTGACCAGTTCAAGGTTGATTAATGGGTAATGGGTAATGGGTAATGGGTAATGGGTAATGGGTAATGGGTAATGGGT
>DATNQL010000261.1:0-3255 GCA_036704025.1 Stenomitos sp. | reverse complement strand
TTGATGAACTTCGATATGGTCTCAAGAAAGCGCTGGCACAAGGGTTAAAAATTGCCATTTTCAACTCTTGCGATGGCTTGGGATTGGCGCGGCAATTACATGATTTACAAATTCCTCAAACGATTGTCATGCGGGAGCCAGTCCCCGACTATGTAGCGCAAGAATTTTTGAAATATTTTCTTACAGCTTTTGCTAGAGGGAAGTCGTTTTACTTAGCTGTTCGGGAAGCCAGAGAGCGGTTGCAGGGGTTGGAAAGTGACTATCCTTGTGCTAGCTGGTTGCCAATGATTTATCAAAATTTGGCACAGGTACCGCCGACTTGGCAGGATTTGATTCAAGAACCTGAACCGGAAATTGAGGTAACTGATAATCCCCCCAACCCCCCAAGCCAAGGGGGGAGCAAGAATGATGAAACGGTTTCTTTGCTATCATCTCCTCAGTCTCCTTGGCGGGGTTGGCAGAAAGTGCTGTTGGCGAGTGTGGTGGTAACTAGCTTGGTAATGGGGGTGCGATCGCTTGGTTGGTTGCAACCAGTGGAACTCAAAGCGTTTGACCAATTGATGCAATTACGACCCGATGAAGGACCAGATCCACGCCTTTTGGTCGTTGCTGTTACTGAAGAAGATTTACGACTGCCAGAACAGCAACAGAGAAAAGGGTCGCTCTCAGATTCAGCTTTGTATCGACTTTTGCAAAAACTAGAGTCTTATCAACCCAAAGTCATTGGCTTAGATATCTTTCGCGATTTCTCAGTAGATTCAAAACTAGCAGGTCTAAGAACTTATTTACAGCAAAAAAACCATTTTTTTGCTATTTGCCATCCAAGTGTGCTTGGGGAAGAAAGAGACAGGGGTATTTCACGTCCGCCTGATATCCCAAAAGAGCGCCAAGGTTTTAGTAATATTTTGCCGGATTCAGATGGCATTGTTCGTCGTCATCTTTTATCTATGGACGTATCTGCCACATCTCTTTGTAGTGCGTCTAAGGCTCTTAATGTCCAATTAGCATTGCATTACCTTAAGTCAAAAGGCATTACACCTCAGTTCACGTCTGATGGAAACTGGCAATTGGGCAAAGTGGTATTTAAGCGTTTACAAGCCCCCACTGGGGTTTATCAAAAAGCTGATACTGGGGGCAACCAAGTGATACTAAACTACCGTTCCTATCGCTCTCCAAAAGAAATTGCAGAGATAGTTACGCTTACAGATGTTCTCACAGGTAAAGTTAATCCAGAAGTGGTAAATAATCGAATTATTCTCATTGGTGCTATGCATTCAACCTCCGATTATTTTCCCAGTCCTTACTCTCAAGACTCTCAAGAAATACCAGGCGTGATGCTTCATGCACAGATGGTCAGTCAAATTATCAGTGCTGTTTTAGAGCAACGACCTTTGATTAAGTTTTGGTCTTGGTGGTGGGAGGTTTTGTGGATTTGGAGTTGGTCGTTAATAGGAGGTGTGTTGGTTTGGCGCTTGCAATCTATACGTTTACTTATAGTAGGAGGCGTTACCTTGGGCATTTTGTGTGGACTAAGTTATTACCTTCTCATCCAAGGGTATTGGGTGCCTTTGATTCCGTCAGCGCTGGCAATAGTTGCTACAGGTGGGAGTGTAGTGGCTTACTCCAAAGGGAGAGACTGGACAATTGGGCTATTAACCTCTAAATACGGCAAGTCTTGCCTTTTTTGAAACGCTTTAGGTAGCAAATGCTTTGCTATCAGATAGGAGTATAACCAGACTTGATGCTGTTTTTAATCAAAACTGTTGTTATGACTTGGAAAAAGTTACCTTTTCAGCCGCTAAAATTTGCCTTGGTCATGAGTTTTGCTGTGCTCAACTGTACCCCAGTACAGGGACAGCCAGTAGAGCCTTTGATTCTACTAAAACAGCAAAACTTGAATCCTAGCGCCAATTTACTTGTAGCTGAATCACAAGAACCCCCACCCGGTCAAGGCGCACCGCGTGGAACTAAACCCGGAGGCAGTCGTAATCCCTGTCCTGCTATCCAAAAATCTCTTACTCCTTTGGTGCTAACGACTAAGCAATCTGAGAATAGGGAGTTACGTTGGAGCTATACGACTAAGGCGAATCCTACTTTATGGGTTTATGTACCTTATGACGCTCAATCTATCAGTTCCAGTAAGTTTTCTTTACGGAATCAAGCGGGAGAGAAGGTGTATGAAACGGATTTGAACCTAACTGGTACACCGGGAGTCATCAACATCTCGGTTCCTTCAACAGCACCTCCTCTACAGAGCAACCAGTGGTATCAGTGGTATCTGTTTGTCGATGTTTACTGCACTCCCACAACGCCGGCACAGCAGGATTCGGTTGATGGATGGGTAAAACGAGAAGAACCAAATGCCACCCTCAAAACCGAGTTAGAGAAGGCAACACCTCAGCAACAAGCTGACTTGTATGGCAAAGAGGGTTTTTTAGAAGAGGCACTGATAACTCTCGCTGAACTCAAGAAAACGAATCCCAGTGAAGATAACTGGACAAAGCTGTTACGTGATTCTGGCTTAGAAGCGATCGCAACTGAACCTGTCGTGGATTGCTGCACCCCTGAAAGCCAATAGCAGTTTAGCGCCAATTTCCCACTAAGACGAAAGGTGCCCAGTAATAAGGTTGTTGGTAATCTTCCTTTTCCAACAGTGCCAACTGGGCACGACGTAAGGATTCTGCTCTCGTAACATTGGTTTTAACCAACTCTTGGTAAAGTACGTTCATCAGTGAGGCGGTAGAATCGTCTCTGACGTTGAATAGAGAAGCGATCGTACTACGCGCTCCTGCCTGTACCGATACCCCAGCAATTCCTAAAGCGGCTCGCTTGTCACCAATAGCGGTTTGACAAGCACTGAGGACGAGTAATTCAATGGCTTCAGGTCGATTTTCTGTTCGCTTTTTGAGTAATTGATTGAGCTGGTTAATATTGATACGTTGTTCATGAGCGAGAATATAAGTCTCATCAGGACTGGAACTAAATATGCCGTGAGTTGCTAAGTGAATGACGGGAAAAAATTGTGAGTTAATTTCTTTGTTAAACGCTTGAGGAGTAAATTCATGATCTAAGAGGACTTTGGTTCTAGGAATTTGGGACTTGATAAGTTCTAATTCCTGCTTAACGTAAGGAAGTGCGGAAAGTCCTAGACTTGACTGACTGATTCCACCAGCTAGAACGTTTAAGTCTCCTTTTTTAAAAGGTTTATCTTCTTGCAGTTGCAGTCCAAGATTTACAGCAACACTATATTTCTGC
>DATNQL010000260.1:0-22220 GCA_036704025.1 Stenomitos sp. | reverse complement strand
TCTCGCCCTTGCCGAGCAATATGAGATTCGCACCCTGGCTTTCCCCGCCATTAGTACGGGTGTTTATGGCTTTCCTGTGAAACGTGCTGCCAAAATTGCCGTGAAACAAGTTAAGACGTTTTTGGAAAACCCTTCTTCCGTAGAGGCTGTGATCTTTGTCTGTTTTAATCGCCAGACTTATGATGCCTATCGGTCGGCAGTCCAAGAAATTTTATTATCGAATGAACAGGGGTAATGCTGGTACTGCAACTGAGTCTGACAGCCATTTTAGCTTTCTACCTAGCCTGGAATTTAGGGGCTAACGATGTTGCCAATGCCATGGGGACTTCCGTTGGCTCGAAGGCGGTTACCCTGCGGCAAGCGATTGTGATTGCTGGCATTTTGGAGTTTACAGGCGCGGTTTTATTCGGGCGTGGAGTTTCCTCCACTCTAGCCACAGAAGTCGCTAACCCCGAATTGTTTGCGGATATGCCTCAACTACTGATGCTAGGCATGATTGCGGTGTTACTATCTTGTGGTTTATGGCTGCAAATTGCCACCAGCCGGGGTTGGCCTGTTTCATCATCTCATGCCGTGGTAGGAGCGATCGCAGGATTTAGTTGGGTGGCAGCCGGTTTCGGTGCTGTAGATTGGTCCAATATTCGTCTGATTTCCCTGGCTTGGGTTGCTACTCCAGTGGTGAGTGGCATCATCGCTGTGAGCTTCTACACGGTCGTCAGGTACTCTATTCTGGATCGCCCCAACCCCAGTGTCCAACTGCGCGAGTGGATTCCGTGGTTGAGTACCACTGTATTTAGCGTTTTCGGCATTATCGTCCTGCCGACTCTATTTAAACAACCCTTTTTTGCCGCTTTGCCGATTCCCTCCCACGACTTACCCATTGCTACGGGGGCTGTTGCGGCTGTTGCTTTGAGTATTATCAGTTGGCGACAACTCGCTCGGTTTACGGACATATCCCATGCTCAAGATTCCCCATTCTCGAATCCTGTCGAACAATTACTCGGACGCTTCCAAGTCCTGAGTGCTTGTTTTGTTGCCTTTGCTCATGGTTCTAATGATGTGGGGAATGCGATCGCTCCCTTAGCCGCGATCGCGTATATTCTACGTACAGGTTCTGTTCCCTTCACTGGATTTAATGTTCCGTTGTGGATTCTCATCCTCGGTGGAGCTGGCATCGTTTTTGGTCTAGCGATTTGGGGCAAAAATGTCATCGCTACCATTGGGGAAAATATTATTCCCCTCCAACCGAGTAGTGGTTTTTGCGCCGAACTTGCCACCGCCACCACCATTTTGCTGGCTTCGCGGTTTGGCATACCCGTTTCTACCTCCCACGCTTTGGTGGGTGCGGTGGTTGGCATTGGACTGATTCAAGACTGGAAGAAAGTTCGTTTAGAAACGGTTCAAGGGATTGCGCTAGCCTGGATTATTACCCTACCTATAGCTGCTGGTTTAGGGGCATTGATTTTTGTCGGCTTGCGTTTACTGTTTTTTAAGGGGTGATCGGGTAAGCTGACGCATTAGTATTGATGAAATTATGATTAAGGTAGAAGGCAGAAGGCAGAAGGCAGAAGGGAAATTGATGTTTATTCTTCCAGCATTTCCAACAATTGAGCCTCACTTAATTGGGGAATGCCTAAGGCTTGCGCTTTCTCTAATTTAGAACCCGCTTCTTCTCCGACGACTAAGTAGTCGGTTTTGGCACTCACCGAACCTGTCACTTTTCCACCCGCTTTTTCAATCAATGCCTTGGCTTCATCTCGCTTCAACGTGGGCAAGGTACCCGTAATCACAAATGCTTTTCCCTTAAAAACTTGACTTTGAGATAGATTCGTGCTATCGACTTGTGTGTTTAACTGCAAACCGGCGGTTCGTAATCGGTCAATCAACGCTTGGTTAGCTGGAACTTGGAACCAAGAATAGACAGATTGAGCAATTTCTGGACCAATTCCATAGACACCTTCAATTTGGGCAGCGGAGGCTCTAGCAATCTGTTCCACTGTCGGGAACTGTTGGGTTAAGGTTTGAGCATTCACACTACCAACGTGACGAATCCCCAAGCCGTATAATACTCGTGACCAGGGTTGGGTTTTGGAATGGGCGATCGCATTCACCAATTTCTCCCCTAACTTCTTACCCATCCGCTCTAACGAGAGTAACGACTCAAGGGTTAAATCGTAAAGGTCAGCCACCGATTGTACAACGCCTTGATCCACGAACTGCTGGACGAGCTTTTCCCCCATGCCATTGATATCCAGTGCATCACGGCTTACCCAGTGGGTGAGGGCACCTTTGAGAATGGCTGGACAAGAGGCATTGATACAGCGAGTCACCGCCTCACCCGTTGGACGCACCACCGGTTGACGGCAAACGGGACAACAGGTAGGCATCTGGAAGGGTTGAGTCCCTTCTGGGCGCAACTCTGGCAGCACTCGCACCACTTCCGGGATAATTTCACCGGCTTTGCGGACAATTACCGTGTCCCCAATGCGGATATCAAGTTCCGCGATGCGATCGCTATTGTGCAGGGTTGCCCGTTGTACGGTGGTTCCCGCCAGTTGTACGGGTTGCATTTCTGCCAACGGGGTGAGTGCGCCAGTGCGTCCAACATTTACCGAGATGTTTTTGACTACCGTAGGTGCTTCTTCGGCGGGGTATTTCAGGGCAATTGCCCAACGGGGAAATTTCTGGGTAAATCCTAACTGTTCCTGAAGGGCAAAGGAGTTGAGTTTTACCACCACCCCATCCGTCATGTAGGGTAAAGTTCGCCGTTGGGTATCCCAAACATTGTAATAATCTCGCACTTCCTCTAAAGAAGCGCAGATTTGGCGATTGGGATTCACCCGGAAACCCAATTTTTGCAGTAATTCCAGGGCATCCCATTGAGTCCGGGCGACTTGGGCGTCGTCTTTTCCGGGAATATGTAAGGTATAGGCAAAAAAATCCAGCCGTCGGCGATCGACAATTTTAGGGTCTAATTGTCGTAGAGTTCCCGCTGCGGCGTTACGGGGATTGGCGAACAATGGCTCACCCGCTTGCTCGCGTTCCTGATTAATTTGTTCAAATACGTTGATAGGTAAAAACGCCTCTCCCCGCACTTCTACCACTGGCGGTGGTGTCTCTGTATTCAACCGCAAGGGAATCGAGCGAATGGTGCGAACATTCTGGGTAATTTCTTCACCGGTGACACCATCGCCTCGTGTGACTCCCCGCACTAAAACACCATTTTCATACGTCAGCGCCAAAGCATTGCCATCAATTTTGAGTTCACAGACGTATTCAAACCCTTCAACTCTGGGTTCTCCCCCCTTAGCCAGAGGCGGTGCATAGCGTTGCCACCGTTCCTGCCACTTGGTAAACTCCTCGATGTTGAAGGCATTCTCCAAGCTGTAAAGGGGAATATTGTGCCGCACGGAGGAAAACTGGGAAGCCGGTTTCTCTCCCACGCGTTGAGTGGGGCTTTCCGGCGTGATTAACTCTGGATGTTGTGTCTCTAAATCTTGCAGTTCCCGATAGAGCTTGTCATAAACGGCATCCTCCATCATTGGATTGTCGAGGACATAATAGGCATAGCTGGCTTTTTGTACCAACTGCCGCAGTTCTTGAACTCGCTGTTGTATTTCCGGCGTCACTTGTGCCACAGCGTTTTTGATCCTCAACGCGCATTAGACTCTAGTTTAGCGACAAGGCTTGCGATCGCACTCTTCTGACAGAACGAAGCACGAAAGCTCACATTTGCTCATGGGGAGTCTGAAGTGGGTGTGGTCATAAGTGGTTGGTGGAGACTGACACGGGGACACGGGGACACGGGGACACGGAGAGATTTTCTAGACATCACCAACTAGTTTTGAGCGCACCCGTCTGAAGTAGAACAATTCTATAAGACAAAGCAAAGCGGCTCGGAACAAAGCTTTGTTAGTCTTAAAGAAGGACATTTCCCCATTACTCCTCCTATACTCTAATGTCTAGCCACTCTTCCCCTCTGATTCAAACGCTGAACCCGGAGCGCTGGGTTGGGTTGAGTATGGACTTTATTGACGCAGGTTATACAGGTTTATTGGTCAAAAATGGCCGGCTGGTGCGAACCTTAAAACCGGGGCGTCATTTCAGCTTTGCCTTACCCTTACTTGAACAGTGCCAATTGATTCTCGTCGATAGTAAGGTTCGGAACCTGGAGATTGTCTCTCACGGAGACTTTTTATCCCGCGATCAGTTTTTGATTAATGTTTCCCTGAATGTAATGTATCAGGTGGTGGACGCCAAACGGGTTGCCTTAGAATTATCTGACCCGATCGCAGCCCTCACCAGTGCCATCAAAGATAATTTAGGAGTAGCCATTGGTCAGCTTACGGTACAACAGTTGACCACTCAAGGACGAGCACAAATCCGCCAATACAGTCTCGACCATTCCGAAGTGTCTTATGGCTTAGGCTTTGCCTTAGAAGATGTGCGGGTGAGTGATATCAGCTTCCCTCAAACTCGCGGGGTAATTCGTCAAGTCGAAGGGTTGAGCGCGAGACAAGAAGCGGAACACGAAGCGGCGCTTAAAATGCAGATTGCTCAAGCCGGTCGTCCTGAGGTACAACCTCCCCCTGTACAGCAAGTCAACATTGTCTCAGGTCATGAACCCTATGCCAATGATCCTGCCCTCGGTGCAACCTTGGAAGCGACGACGATGGCGATGGGAGGACAAGCCCCCATTTCCACGAATTTACCTCCCGTTCAAGATCGGCCAACCCTAGCTCCGACAGTCCTAGCTCAAGATATTGAGGAAGGTGCGATCGCTCGCTTGGTACACCGTGCAACGGGTGGGATCAGTATTTTATCAACCCTACCCTTTACGATTGGACGTGAACCGACGAACACCCTCATCCTTGAAGATGTCTTGTGTTCGCGCTATCATGCCCAAATCGTTAAACAGACAGACTCTCAGGGAACTGTCCGATACCAACTCATTGATGTGGGAAGCTCCAATGGTACCTTTGTGGGCGGACAACGCCTTGCCCCCCATCAACCCTTCTGGCTGACACCAGGAAATGTGATGAGGATTGGTACACAGGAATGGAGGTTTGAAGCTTAGGATATGGAATGGCTGAGGCTTCTGATCGCCGTGCTCAAGGGGAAAGCATTTGTTCCCAAAAACAATATCCTTAGGATTTCAGCCGCTGTTCCAAGCGCTGCTCGAGTTGGGCTAGTAATGTATCAACATCTTGGCCTATTTGCTCAAAACAAGCCGGTGGTGAGGGTTCCGGTTCAAACTGAATCAGCTTGATTTGGTCATTGCCAATCCCAATAATCAGAACCTCCTGTTCGGGTTTATGAGCATCCACAATGCCTAAGATTTCCTGAATGTGGTTTTCGACTCTTTCATTCAGTTCTGCCAGCGCCTTTTTGGGACAATAGACGAAATGGGGGGTGGGTTTCAGGTCAATCCCCAGTGTATCCTCGCTGTCTCCGCGTTCAAGAAACAGCCCCCAGGCTAGTGCGGCTAGTTCTCGCTGATTCTCTTTAGCAAACCGAGTGAGCTGGTGTTTCCACTGATCTTCTACTCTCTCCGGCTCACGTGCACCAAACATGATCATCAGAAGTACTGAAATATAAGTGTTGAATCCTTGTTGAATTTCAGACTCCCTCCCATTTTTGCCGTGGGTGGCTGATAGTTGGGTGGCAGCCTAGAACTCCTTTCGACGGATGATATCATGTCCGGTTCATGACCCATCCTAAAATCTTGTTCCTAGTAGGAACTTGAGTGTCCCTCTCCAGAGGACTGGCATCCCTCACTCCAAACTCTGCACGGATTAGGGGTCATTGACCGGACACCAGATGAAGTATGAATGGTTGAGCCTTCTGTCTTTATTTTATACCTGACTGCACGCGCCAGAGACTAGCATAAATCCCCTCTTGTTCCAGGAGTTGTTCATGTCGCCCTTGTTCGACTAATTGGCCCTGTTCCATGACGTAGATGCAATCAGCATTACGCACGGTGGAAAGGCGATGAGCGATCGCAATGGTTGTCCGATTTTTCGTAATCTTTTCTAAGGAGCGCTGAATCGCGGCCTCCGTCTCATTATCCACCGCCGATGTGGCTTCATCCAGGACGAGAATCGGGGGATTCTTCAAGATGGCACGGGCGATCGCAATCCGCTGCTGTTGCCCTCCCGACAGTTTCTGTCCCCGTTCCCCAACAATCGTGTCATAGCCTTGGGGCAGGTGGCTGATAAATTCATGGGCTTCGGCAATTTCTGCCGCTGCCATTACGTCGGCGTGAGTGACATCGAACGTGCCATAGGCAATATTCTCCCAAACCGTCCCATGAAATAAAAACACATCTTGGCTAACTAAGCCAATCGCCCGACGCAAATCTTTAAGGCGTAGCTGTCTTAGGTCGATACTGTCAAGGGTTATACTGCCCCCTTGTACTTCATATAATCTCAATAATAACTTAACCAAAGTGCTTTTACCAGAACCCGTCGAACCCACAATGGCGATTGTTTGACCAGCTCCGATGTGCAGGGACAAATTTTGAATCACTGGGGCACGGTCATGGTAAGCAAAGGTCACCTGTTTCAACACCACCTCACCACGGACCTGCTCTACCCGCAAGGGCGTGTCTCCGGAATGGATTTCGATGGGAGTATCCAGGAGATTCATCACACGGGTGGTAGACGCCATCGCCCGTTGATACTGATCGAGGGTTTCGCCTAATTGCGTCAACGGCCAAAGCAAGCGCTGGGTGAGGAAGACCAACACGCTATAAGTACCCACTTCCAGAGAACCGGCAACCACATCCATGCCGCCGTAGAGCAGAATGCCTGTAAAGCCCAACAAAATGAGCATCCGAATCAAGGGAATAAACGCCGCAGACAGTGCGATCGCACGTTTGTTACTCACGCGATAAGCATCACTTTGGGCTTCAATTCGTCCTAATTCATACTCTTCGGCGGTAAAGCTTTTAATCGTGGTGATACCGGTTAAATTATTGGCTAATTGCCCATTGATCAGACTCACCTTTTCTCGGACATCCGCATAACGGGGAGCCAGCCGACGCTGAAAGGCGATCGAACCCCAAAGGATAAAAGGTATCGGCACAATCGTCATCCAAGCCACATTGGGAGCCAGGATATAAAAAGCAGCACCAATTACTAGGGCTGTTGTGAACACCTGGATAATATCATTGGCTCCTACATCCAAAAAGCGCTCCAATTGATTAATGTCATCACTCAAGATCGACATCAACCTGCCAGTACTTCTGTCCTCAAAATAAGCGAGTTCCAGAGATTGTAAATGCCCATAGGCATCTAAGCGTAAGTCATGCTGTATAGCCTGGGCGAGATTACGCCACAGTCGAGCATAAGCATATTCAAAAATGGATTCTAATCCCCAAATGATGAAGCTCAGGAAACTTAAGATGAGGAGTTGTCCGAAAATATCTTTTACCCCCCATTGAGCAATCAGAGAATCTTGTTGCTTCACCACCACATCCACGGCTGCACCAATTAAGGCAGGGGGTGCTAAGTCAAAGATTTTATTTAGAATTGAACACGCAATCGCCTGCCAAATTTCAGTCCGGTAGTTGTGTCCGTAATGAATCAGACGCCATAGGGGAGGAGAGGAAGAAGAACGGTTGCTTTTCGATTTAGAGTAGAGTGATTGCGCCTGAGTACCGTCTAAAGCAGCTTGCTTCTTTCTGCCATCTGCTTGTTTTTGTAAACGTGACACTTTAATCAAACCTTAAATTCATAAAGTTTACCTTGCCCAGAGTAATTTAATTTTAAATTAGAAAACCTTATATTGTGGGAACTTGGGCGAATAGGGTCAATAGCCAAACCCCTGATGCCATCTGACAAAAGTAGTAAAATTGGCTCATTTATCCGGGCGAAATCACCTTTGGGGGGTATGCGGATACCCTTAAGTTCAGTTAATATGCATAGGAGGGTTCAACAAAACGAAGTGATGCAACGACCGGGCAATTAATTCCTAATTTCGGGATGAGTTCTGAAACAATTTGCTCAAGGGTGGCGTCGAAGAAAAGAAAATATCCCAAAGGTGTTGCGGCATAACACTAAGGTTTATCCTCTTATGAACACTCGTTTTAGGTATCTACCGACTGACTAAACTTTCTCATCTTCCACTCTCTCGTTCAATTTGGTGCAGTGGTTTTTGGGTCAAGTCGTATGTCCGAGCCTGTTACTGTCTTCGGAACTATTCATGCTGTGTCAAGACTCTCTAAGCTGTGACGCATTTAAGAAAGCATATTTCCACACCCTACACCCCACACCCCACACCCCTTATGACCATTTCGCTATGGCAATTTAGCGGCACATAAGCTTAAAACCCCATTCTGCTTCTTAGCCGTTATAGGTTGAATGAGATGAAGATTTCTAGGAAATGGTTAAATGCGATACACAAAACATGAAAAATTAGCTCTATCGGTCGTGTATTGCTAATCGTCCCATAGTGTAAGTCCTGACTCTGTCTTCTCAACGATTATTTGCGCTTAATTCATCAAGTCCGGCTTTAAGCCAACAATGAAAATTCGTTCTGGAAAGAATCTAGCTGCATGTTGTCTAGCAACAGTCAACCCTTACCCTAACAGGAGTCTTTAGAATGATGACAGCTCTAACTCAAACCTCTCAAAGTTTATGGGGCAAATTATTTGACTACTGCCATAAGAGTTACCAGTGTCTGAGCTACAATCCAAACTTGTTCTGGATGCGTAAATTGGCTCGATTTGAGGTTATTCGTAACGGAGTTAGCTTTTTGTATAAGTTCCTCCGTCCATCTTACGAAATGAGCCAGAAAACGAATTCTATCCTGCACGACATCAATGTCGATACTCTGGTTTCAGGGATAAAAACTGATAGTTACGCTCCGGGTATTAATCTTCCCCAGGCTGTAATTCAAGAAATACTAGACTATGCAAAAACGGCACCCTGCTATGCCGATAGAAACTCAGCCGCGAGCTTCTATTATCGAGAAAAAGCACAAGCCGAAACCTCACTGGGGAGAAAAATTCGTTTAGGTAGCTATTTCCATGCCCAAGGATGTTCAGCCGTAAGGCATCTAGAAAATGATCCAACAATATTAGCGATCGCGGCTAAATATTTAGGAGCACCTCCCCTGCATATAGCGAGTGAACTTTGGTGGAGTTTCCCAGTTGAGGGAACCCCCATGGAGCAACTCAAAGCCGCTCAAGTATTTCACTACGATTTAGACGACTATCGATTCATCAAATTCTTCTTTTACTTAACCGATGTTGACCTTTCTAGTGGCCCTCATATATTGATTCGCGGGAGTCACAAAAACAAGAAATTGTCTCATCAGATTCTAGGTGTACGCTGCGCCAGTAAGCCGGATGAAGAGATTGTCAATTGTTATGGTGCAGAGAATTTGGTGACAATCTGCGGTCCAGCAGGTTTAGGATTTGCAGAAGATGCAACTTGTTTTCACAAAGGCACTCTTCCAACCCAGAAAGAACGCTTACTCCTACAGATTGAATTTGCCATCAATGACTATGGGGATATCAGAGGCGCAGCATCCTAAAGTTGGGTAATGGGGGATGGAAAAGCAAGAACTTTTGATATATGCCGAACCATTACCCATTATCCATTACCCATTACCCATTACCCATTACCCATTACCCATTACCTATTTCCCATTGCGATGATTGTTACTATAAGGAATTCTGGCACCCGCCCATTGCAGCTTTTCGCGTAACGTCTGGTAATAGGAATAATTTTCTCGCAAAATAATGAACTTCGCGTGACAATCTGCCATGCGAACATCCACCCGTTGTCCAGGCCAAATGGAAGTAGCTAGAACCCCATCCATCCAAAGTTTAGTATTGAGTTCATAATCCCCTAAAGGCCAAATACTAACTACGGAACCAGAGGGTAAAACAATCGGACGACTGGAAAGACTCAAAGGACAAATTGGCGTCACCGTAAGCGCTTCCATACCATCATGTAAAATTGGTCCATTAGCAGAAAGAGTATAGCAAGTTGAGCCAGTGGGTGTGGCGACAATCAGTCCGTCACCTTGGTATTGATCGACGACTTCCCCGTCTATTTCCATCTCCAGAACAGAGGTAATCATCCGATCCGCTGAGGCGGGTTTAACGCACATTTCATTCAGGGCTAAAAAGCGATCGCTCATGGGTTCCATGTTGGTACGATGGCCTTCAAATACAGTCGCTTGAACCATCATCCGCCGCTGAATGGCGTAACGATCTTCACTTAATCGATCCCAAATTTGTTCCGTGTCTTTAAATTCTTCAAACGGTTCCGTGAGAAATCCTAAGTGCCCACCCACATTAACCGCTAAAATCGGCACTCCTTCTGCGGCAAGATGTCTCGCCGCCGCGAGGGCTGTACCATCACCACCCAGAACTACAGCTAAATCGATTTGACTCATGGCGGAGGCTAAAAACACAGGATAGGGATTATCTTGTGTACCACTAGGACCCATCAAGATATGGCACTGGCGTTTTTCCAATTGCCGAGCACATTTTTCTGCCCAACTGCGGCTGTGGGAGTCTTTAGCTTTATACGCAATGATCACCTGCTTTAGCTGCACGTTCACCTCATCTTCTCGTCCGTGTGATGATTGTCATTCTAGACTGCTGACTCAGTGATGAAATAGCGCGTTAGGAATCGGGTGTCAAACCATCACCCAAATTTCTCGTCTCAGCCGTCGTCAGAGGCACATCAGCTTTCGCCATCACTGACGGTTGCATGGGCAGAAATTCAGCTAACCCCAAATAGCGAATTCCTTCAGGGCTAATGGCAAAACGGCAGGGTAACACTTCAACCCCCTGAAGTACGGCTTCTCGCAACAGTTGACCGTAAACGGGGTCATAACTATCCGCCGGAGCAAAAGAAAGACAGTCGTCCCGATTTATAAAATAGAGCATAACAGCTCGGGATTGGGGCACCAGTGCCATTAATTCTCGCAAGTGCTTTTGTCCGCGAGTGGTGACTGTATCGGGAAATAGCGCCACGTTCCCTTGAGCTAAGGTGACACTCTTGACTTCTAGGTAGATGAGCGGTGTGATGCGATCGCTCTTCAGAATATTGTCCTTTGAGCCATTGCACAAGGCGAGTTCCTCGGTTGCCGAACTCAAGGGCATGGCAGTCCTTTTGAGTAAAAAATCCACCCGACTTTTCAGTTCTTTGCCATAAGGAACCTCACTGCAAATTTCGTTGTAGCTGTTGGCTAATTCTGGAATTAACCGTTGTTCCAACGCTAACTTAATCACTCGATTGGGGAGTGCGGTGTTGACACCAACCCAAGTGGGTTTATTGTCCTCAACCTGAATCATCTCCCAGGTGTAGGGTAACTTCCGCTTCGGGCTATCGCTACGGGAGACTTTAACTAAACTGCCAGGAGTGGAGACACCCGTCATGGGACCGGTATTTGGGCAATGAGCCGTTATGATTTCTCCAGAGGTCAGTTGAATATCGGCAAAAAAGCGTTTATAGCGCTTGAGTAAAACACCGGTTTCTAGGGGCGGGTAACGGTAAATCCAATTTTGCATGAGGATAATTTACCACCGAAACTGGTGCTATTGGCAAAGAGCGATCGCGAACCAGGATTTTGAGCGCCCATGACCCGTCTTGAAGATATGCAAGTTCTAGACAAGACCGCTTATGCGGTGTATTACAACTTCATCCAGTAAGACAATAAACGTGATACCCTAAAGAGGGTGCTAACTTGCTCTTGATCTGCCATAAACCACAGACTACAGGCCATGAGCAAGGAGTTACAAAACATAGATCTTCAATTCAGCCATTTTGTAATTTGTTCTGTAAAACAGGCTAAAAATATCTGATTACTCTGCCAACGTTTTATTGCAATTTGCAAGGGCAGTCTAAAGGAACTTTTGCTATGAAAATAAAACCCGACAAATCTATATATGGAAATTCGATAAGTTACCTTCAAACTCCAGACAGACTTAGAGACACCAATACCCAAGTGTTTAGCAAACTGTTACTGGAAGAGCTACACAAGGCACTATCCTGGCAAAAGCAAACTCTTGCCGAAGCGGCAATGGAGATTCAGAAACTGCTCGATCAATTGCATGAAAGCCATCCGACGGCAACGGAAGCTGAACAAAGAGCGTTCCTCACAGCGGCGATTTCACACCAACGCCGAGAACGGTTTCTGAGTGCCTTGCAAGCGGGATGGAAGGAATCCATGAGAGAGTTTTTGGATCATGCTTACCTCAAAGTTGGTATTGCGACGCTGGAGGAGTGGAAGTTAGCCGACTAATGAAGCCCTGCACGCTTCAAATTATGATAATCCTTAAGATAAGGGTAACGTAACGATAAACCTCGTGCCTTTGCCGACTTCACTACTAAATGTAATCTCACCTCGGTGTAAATCCACGCACTGTTTAACAATTGCCAATCCTAATCCCGTGCCCTGAATGGTACCGACATTATTCGCCCGATGAAAGGCTTCAAACAAGCGAGATTGATCGGCGAGAGGAATGCCAATCCCTTGGTCTTGAATTTGGAAGATTACTCGGTCATCCTGAGCCGTGAAATCAAACTGAACCATACTACTTTCTGGGGAATACTTGAGGGCATTCGAGAGTAAATTACTCAGAATGTGCCGTAGTAGTTTCTCATCCCATAAAGCCAAACCAGAGAGAAAATCGAATCTTGCTTTCTTAATTTCATCAGGATCTTTGTCGGCCAGAGTAGAGTCGCTGCGATACGTAAAATGAATCACCTGCTGTTTTGTGGCAGTGGCTTGCACCTCTTCTACTAAATGGCGACAAAAATTTAGCAAATTCAACGGTGCAGGGTTGAATTGAAGTTTCCCGGCTTCCGCTTCACTCATCAGCAGGATATCATTCAACATCTGAGTCATCCTTCCCACAGCCGATTGAATCCGATACAAATGAGCTTGTTGTTTTTCTGGTGACAATCGGTTCTGGTAACGCTCCAACAAGTCTGTAGAAGAAGAAATTGCCGTTAGAGGAGTGCGGAACTCATGGGAAGTCATGGCAACAAAGCTGGATTTTACGGTACTCAGTTCCTTCTCTCTTTGGAGTGCCTTGAACGTTTCGAGTTCCGCTTGCTTACGGTTAGTAATATCCTCAGCAATTCCAGCAAGGCGGTAAACTTGACCTTGTGCATTAAAGATGGGAAATGAGCGATCGCGTATCCAACGAATGGACCCATCCGGTCGCACAATCCGATACTCCACATCTGTATATTCACCACAAGACTGTCGCTCCAGCTTGGCTATCACGAGCTCTCGCTCTTCAGGATGAACCGATTCACTCCAAGAATTAGAGTCATCATACAGACTCTGGCAAGAGCGACCCCATATCTCCTCATACGCAGGGCTAACGTATAATCTTTTACTTGAATCTGGAGTAACCATCCAGAAGACCTCATTGATATTTTCAGCCAATTGGCGGAACCGCTGTTCACTCTCTTGAAGTGCCTCAAGCGCCAACTTGTGATCGGTGATGTCCCGGCTGATTCCCAAAACAGATACCAAATTTTCACCCCTCTCCAATTCTGGAACTAAGCGAGTTTGGTAGTACTTTAATCCTTGGGTGGTTGCAACACTAAACTCAAGTTGTTCTTCCTGTCCCATCTCAAAAATCCTACTTAACGCATCCTCCCAAAGGGATAAATTGGGTTCTGAGACAAAAAGTTCCCGATTGGTTTTGCCAATAAACTCACTCGGTGGTTTGCCTGTTACCTGTTCAATGGCAGGGTTGACATAGAGATGACGCCCTTGTCGATCAAACCGTTCGATAATATCAGGCGCATGTTCTACCAAGGCTCGATATTCCTGTTCCCGTTGATGGAGTGCGGCCTCAGCGTTCACGCGTTCAGCAATCTCTCCCAAGAGTTGACGATTAAGCTTTTCTAAGTCACATGTGCGCTCTTTGATGCGATTGTCTAATTCTTGGTTCAGCTTGTGTAAGGATTCTTCTGCTTGCTTGCGCTCTGTGATGTCTGTGGTGCTGCCGTAGTAATAGAGTACGCCCTCCTCATCAGCCGATCGCCCGATCACTTCAAACCATCGAGCTCCTCGGTGAAGGGTATGAAACAGATAAATCACTCGGTAAGGTTCGCCTTGGCAAATAGCTTCCCAAGCGATTCTGAGCGCCTCTTGCGACTCATGCCCCAAGTCAACTCGGTCATCCCAAATGTGCGGATTCTCCAAGAATGCCTCTCTGGAAATACCACTGAGTTCTGTCATAATCTCGCTGATATAGACAAACTGGAAGCTGGCAGGGCAAAACTTCCAGACCAAACTGGGTAGCATATTAAAGATTTGACGAATTTCAGCCGCACTTTGCTGGGCTTGTTCCTCGATTCGTTTGCGCTCGCTAATGTTCAAGGTACTGCCAACGACACGCACAGCCCGCCCCTTGGCATTTCTGATCATCCGCCCTCTATCCCAAACATGCAGGTACTGATGGTTTTTGTCGCGAATCCGATATTCGGTGGCAAAATCACGGCTGTTGGCGAGGGCGTGGGAAATCTCCCGACGGACGCGTCGTCGATCATCGGGATGAATGAACTGAGTCCACCAATCAAGGGTCGGTTGCGCTTCTTCTGGACGATAGCCTAAAACCTCCACCAGACCCTGTGTCCTGTTAACTGTGCCCTTTTTAACGTCCCAGTCGTAGATAATACCATCCAAGGCGTTGGCCGCCAGATGCAAGCGCTCGTTGGCTTGCCGCAGCTCTAACTCTAGCCGCTTACGTTCTGTAATGTCGCGCATCAGCCAACGTAAACCGATGGGCTGACCTTCGGGAGTCTGGATTGTCCCCACCCTCACCGCCGTCATCAGGGGGGTTTGATTGGGCAATCGCAAGCTCACCTCCCACTCCTGTATCTCTTCCACCTGACGTAGCTGATGGAGTTGATTCCGGAAGGCTCGACGCTCTTCCTCGGCAACGTAACAGACTAAGGGCTTGCCGACTAAGAACTGTTGTGAACGGTTGAGTAGTGTGGCGGCAGCACAGTTGGCTGCTTGAATCATCCCATTGACATCGGTCACGAGGTAAGCATCCGGCGCAAACTCAAACAGTTGCTGGTAGCGCTGGCTTTCGGCGGCTAAAGCCTGCTGAGCGATTAACAATTTCTCCTGCTGTTGATGCAGTTCCTCGCTAGCGACGTGTAGTTCTTCCAAGGCGACGCTGAGCTCTTCAAAGGCTATTGTCCTTATTTCTAGCTGTTGTTGCTCAGTGAGCGATCGCGTTGGCGATTCACCGAAAAGCTGTTGCAGTTGAGCCACACGCTGCTGCAAATCCTGTATCTGCTTGGCGAAGTCGTCCAGGTTGAGGCGAGTCATCTGAATTGCTGTTTTGAATACGGCTACTGCTTGCTACTCATCATAGTGAGCCACTTGGACTCTGATAACTATAACTATCCATTTTCTGCTGACAGCGCCTGCATGGGAGCGCCATGCGCCAATCAGCCTCAGAAAAAAAGACTCCAGATTGTTATGAGGAAATTCGGAATTGATTATTATGAGTCACGGAAGTAATTAATCATTATTTGTGTCGAAAACCCAGAAAACCGCTCGCTCTTTATCCGGAATTGCCGGCATCGTGGCGGTTGCCACACTGATTAGTAAAGTTTTTGGATTGGTGCGTCAACAAGCGATCGCGGCGGCTTTTGGGGTCGGGCCAGCGGTTGATGCTTACAGTTACGCCTACGTGATTCCAGGCTTTCTGTTGATTTTACTTGGTGGCATCAATGGCCCATTTCACAGTGCGATCATCAGTGTCCTCGCTAAGCGTGATCGCTCGGAAGCGGCTCCCATCGTGGAAACGATCACAACCCTAGTGGGAGCGATTTTACTGCTCGTCGTCCTAGTTCTGGTTCTCTTTTCCGGCGTCTTCATCGACTTGATCGGGCCAGGGTTAACCCCCCAAGTGCGTGCGATCGCCATTCAACAACTGCAAATTATGGCTCCGATGGCTGTCCTTGCCGGACTCATCGGCATTGGCTTCGGCACCCTCAACGCCGCTGATATGTACTGGCTGCCCTCAGTGAGTCCTTTATTTTCCAGTATCACCGTCATTGGTGGCATCGGGATCTTAGCCTTGCAACTGGGCAGTCAAATCACCGCCCCCAAATACATCATGCTAGGCGGCATGGTTTTAGCTTGGGGGACACTCAGTGGAGCCATCTTACAGTGGTTAGTGCAAGTGGTGGCTCAGTGGCGGGCGGGTTTAGGGACGTTACGCCTGCGGTTTAATTGGAAGCAACCCGGAGTGACTGACGTACTCAAAATCATGGGGCCAGCCACCCTTTCCTCCGGGATGTTGCAGATTAACCTCTACACCGATTTGTTTTTCGCTTCTACCATCCCCGGCGCGGCAGCGGCAATCAGCTATGCAGGGTTATTAGTGCAAACGCCACTGGGAATTATTTCCAATATGATTTTAGTGCCGTTGATGCCAACCTTTTCCCGGCTTGCCGCTCCCGAACATTGGCCTGAACTCAAGCAGCGCATTCGTCAGGGATTACTCCTTACCGCCATTACCATGTTGCCTTTGGGTGCCTTGATGATGACGTTGGCAGTTCCCATCGTACAAGTGGTTTATCAACGTGGAGCCTTCCAGAGCCAAGCTTCAGAACTCGTTGCTTCCTTGCTGGTAGCCTATGGGCTTGGGATGTTTGTCTACTTGGCACGCGATGTCTTGGTGCGAGTATTTTATGCCTTGGGCGATGGCGAGACACCCTTTCGCATCAGTATCATCAATATCTTACTCAACGCCGTACTGGATTACATTCTCGTGCAGCGTTTCGGTGCTCCGGGTTTGATTTTGGCAACGGTGACAGTGAACTTTACTTCAACCATCGCGCTACTTTGGCTATTGAATCGCAAACTCCGAGGCTTACCGTTGCGAGAATGGAGCTTACCGATCCTGGGTTTAATCGCTGGCAGCGTTTTGGCGGGGTTCGCCAGTTGGGGCGTCAATTGGGGGATTCAGCAGGTGTGGAGTGCCCAAGGATTGCTGATTGGACTAGTGCAATTGAGTTTAGCCGGAATCGTGGGCTTAGCTGTCTTTGCGCTGTTTGCCACACGGCTTAATTTACCAGAGTTAGATCTGTTTGTTTCCCGTATCCGCCAGAAGTTAGGGAGGTGAACGGTTCATCCAGTGGGCATGGAATTGAACTTCATGTCCCATGCTCGTGATTCAAATCACCTCTAATGTTGATCGGGTTCGCCCGAGTTACATTTATAAATCACCGATTTAGGTTTTAAATATCACCTATGTTTATGACCTATTTCAGGGCATGTCTGGGGCTAAAAATTGTAGATTTAAACAGTCAAGTAATCCCGGTTCAAGTCATGCCAGCTTTTGATTCCAACAACTGTTATCGAGTACAAACATCCTCTGAAGTATTAGAAGCCAAAATTGCCGATAGAAAAAAAATATTTTTATCTCAACCCGATTTGAGCAGTTTTTCTAATTGGTCTTTCGAGAGTGAAACAGGGGATAACAGTTGGTTGGATGACGAACATCTAGCTGATGATCTCGCTCAATTGTTTCTTAAAGATGAAATCTGCAATGACGAACAGTTAGCCCATGAACTAGCTAGTTTAGAACAGTATTTGCTGGCATCTCAAACGGTCTTAGTGGCTGCGCCCAAAAATATGCCTTCCTGGGAGAATGCTTGGTGGGGAGAAAAAGCACTCAACGAGTTAGGCTGATTTTCTTGAATCCGCTTGTTAAAAACGTTGAAACCAACAAAGAGGAAAGAGCACTAACCATTGGAACTTAGAGGTTACGCTGATACTCTTCGAGTAAATCCATTAAGTTAACCTGACAACTGGTAGGTAATAGGTCAATTAACGGAACTTGCCGCTTCCCACCGCCCAAATGAACAACAATATCTTCTAGAATTCGGACGACTTCCCTTTCTTCTAGTCTGTTATTGGTGAGCAGGGGATAGACTCGTTCTGCCACAGTGGTATGCAGATGGGCATCCCTCAAGTAAAGGTGCCATTTGGCAACATCGATGTAAATGTTTTCCCCAATCTCAGCGGCGAGGTCTTCGATGGATTCTGTGGTGTTGGTTCGACGCATAGGAATTAACCAGTTCTACGGGTGTGGATATCTATATCTGTGTCATCAATACTAAATCGGGCATTGGGTGAGGTTGGTTGAACTTTAGGAAGATTTTGTGGAAGCATCTTTGGACGGTACAAGGGAATAATTGGCGATCGCAAAGATATAAATGGCATGTGTGAGCAAAATCAATGCCCAGGCTCCAGTCACCCAGGCCGCCCAACTCCAGTTGGTATGATATAGGGTTCTAAAAAACCAAATCCCAGAGTTAAAAGCCGCAAAAACAGCCACATGCACGGCAAAGTTCATCCGGTCATCTAAGCGGCGATAGTCTGGGTCATTGCGATCGGGTTTGCGAGGCCAACGAGGAGGCATAGTATAGCTGTCAGTAGTCAGTGGTCAGTGGTTATTTCTAGCCACTAGCTTAATTCTACGCCTCTAACTGACCACATCCTCCTCAAGGAGGTAATCCCCTGACTTGCCGCCTGTCTTCTGCAATAGGCGAATCGATTCAATCTGGATGGACTTTTCCAAGCCTTTTGCCATGTCATACAGAGTAAGGGCGGCAACGGCAACGGCTGTCAGCGCTTCCATTTCCACACCCGTTTCGGCTTTGGTAGTGACAGACGCCTGAATCTGATATCCGGGTAAGTGAGGGTCGGGAGTGAGTTGCACTTCGATTTTGTGCAGGGGCAAGGGATGACACAGGGGAATTAATTGGGCGGTTTGTTTAGCCGCCATAATGCCCGCCAGTCTGGCTGTTCCGAGGACATCTCCCTTGGGAGCATTACCGGCTTCAATCGCCTCAAACGTAGCGGTTTGCATCCTAACTTGGGCGGCTGCGATCGCCTGACGCCGAGTGGGTACCTTGCTGGAAACATCCACCATCTGGGCTTGACCCTGAGAATCTAAATGAGTCAGGGGTTGAGTTGAAAAATTTTCTTGCTGCATTTGAGTTAGGTGTGTTACTATTATTAATCGGTGGGTGACTTAGACAAGTGACTCCATCAAGGGCTTGTAGCTCAGTGGACTAGAGCACGTGGCTACGGACCACGGTGTCGGGGGTTCGAATCCCTCCTAGCCCGTCCAAGAAGGCAGAAGAAAAAAACTTCTGCCTTTTTTTGTTATCGATGGACTCATGATCTGTCAACGAAGATAGATAACTGCCGTCTTGGCTGACTGGATTGCATCTTGTCCAATTTAGTGACATTCGGTTGATGTTGACAAATTCAAATTATGGTCACTGAATGAACTTGCATCCGCTAAGCCTAAATTGACATAGATATCATCCCTAGCGCGATCAACGCCATCATGAACCACAATCATATGCCAGGGCAGCCGCATAATCTTAAGTGGGCGATTACGAACAATGAACTGAAGAATTTCTCAACTCATCAGCGGATCATTGAACGCAATGCCGGGGAGAGGAAGCAGGACGCTTCTCTGTCTTTAGATTGATTTTGTCAAACGAAAGATGAGGATAATCTGCAAACAGGAACTCTTGAAACTCAAGAGTTATCGCTCTATGTCTATATAGGGCGTTTGAAACATTAATTCAAGATTAAAAAATTGCATTGTCCACATAATTTTTCCTTAATACCCCTATTTCACTGTCACTGCATGTTTCTGAAAACCTGTGTTTAAGTATCTTCCGCCGCTCAACGAACATAACCTTCCTTATCCCGACACCATTCACCCGATCGTGGTGCATTTCGTGATTGCGATGGTGCTGTTTGCAGTGTTTTGCGATATCGTTGGATATTTCACAAAAAATTCCAAATTGTATGAAGTCAGTTGGTGGAATCTGGCTTTCGCAACGGTTTCGATCTTCATTTCAATTATTTTTGGACAGATTGAAGCCGGTTTGGCAGAACCTTACGCGGCATCGGTTTCAACGCTGAATGTGCATACAATTTTGGGATGGTCGCTTTCAGGAATTCTGGCAATCGTTACCGCATGGCGCTATGTGATTCGGTTGCAGGAAAGACCGCAGTTACCCATTCCTTACCTCGCCGTGAGTGTGCTGTTAGTTGGCGTCGTGTGTGTTCAGACATACCTGGGCAGCTTACTCGTGTGGGTTTATGGCTTGCACACGATTCCGGTCGTAGATGCAGTTAAAGGAGGTCTGTCATGAATCCAGACCTGTTGAAAGAGTGGAGTAGTTTGGGACTTAATGGGTTGCCCTATCAAATTCCCATCCATCCCAACCTGGTGCATCTAACGCTAGGGTTATTTATCGTCGCGATCGCGTTTGACATTGTAGGCGTACTGTTTCCCCTGGACAAAGCGGCGTTTAAGTTTCTAGCGATTCCCGTTACCCGCTCGTCGCTGTTTGATGTCGGTTGGTATAACCTGCTGGCATCCGCAATTATTACCTTTTTTACCGTCATGGCAGGCTTGTTTGAAGTGTCTTTAGCCGTACCGCTTGCCGATGTCACCAGCGCCTGGGGGCTTCATGCCCTGGAAACGATGATTCTACACGGCGTAGGAGGGGTGCTGATTTTGACTTTGATTGTGGGAATGACTGTTTGGCGAGGCTTTCAACGCTATAGCTGGCGCAAAGATATGGCAAGACAGGTGCAGTGGAGTTATCTCGCTGCTGGTTTATTTGTTTTTGCTCTGATGTTTGTGCAGGGAACACTGGGCGCACATCTCGGTGCTGAGTTCGGCATTCACGTTACAGCCGATCAAATGCTGCACTTGGGTGGAAATCCGAATCAACTATAAGGCAATGGGTAATGGGTAATGGGTAATGGGTAATGGGTAATGGGCAGCAGTAACCATCGATCTTGCCTCCTACCTTCTGCCTGATCCTCTCAGTTCACTGTTCTAGATATGATGCGATCGCTCTCATGCTCAAACTCCGCGCAATTCTAGTAATGACCGTATATGCCATCCTGGTTACGTTTGCTAGCTTGTGGATGGCGAAGCAATCCTATTCCTGGTTTCCGCCAGAAGCAGCAGCAGAAGCGAAGTTGCAGGATGATTTATTCAGTCTCTTCACTGGGCTAGGCACATTCATTTACTTAGGGGTAATCGGTCCTTTCCTCTACTCGTTAGTCTTTCATCGTGCCAGTAAGTATGATACGAGCGATGGTCCCCCGATTGAAGGCAATACCTGGCTGGAGATTGTTTGGACGGGAATACCATTGGTTTTGGTGTTAACGCTTTCCTTTGTGAGCTATCGAACTTACGAAAAAATGGCGGTGCGAGGCCCGATGGAACTGGTGCATTTACATATGCCCCAGATGATGCAGTCTGCTTACGCTGAACCGTTTGATAGCACGCCTCAACAGCAAATTCAGAAGGCAGCCCAAACGGCTCCCATTGAGGAAATTGACGTGACGGCTAAGCAATGGGCATGGGTTTTCCATTATCCAAAACAGAATATCACCAGCACTGAGTTACATTTGCCGGTCGATCGCCGGGTGCGGTTCACGTTGCGATCGGAGGATGTGTTACATGGCTTTTACATTCCGGCATTTCGCCTGAAGCAAGATGTCGTTCCCAATCACGACATCGATTTTGAACTGACTCCGGTTAAAACTGGCACTTATCGCTTGCGCGATTCCATGTTTAGTGGCACTTACTTTGCGGCAAATCAAGCAGATGTCGTTGTTCAGCCATTCAACGAGTATCAACAATGGCTTGCCGATGCTGCTGCTCAATCGCCTACCCCTGCCTTTAATCAGGCTGCTTTTGAGTACAGCCAAGAAAGCGATCGGGAGGGGGCAACAAAAGGCAAGGTAGCCATTCGCGGTTGGAACAGCATCCCACCTGCACCACCACCTGTGGTGAATTATGCACCCAAGCATGAACCGGATATAGCAGTCCTAAACCATTCGTGAAAAACAAGATTCCCGACTTCTTGAAGAAGTCGGGAATCTGAGCCGTCCGTCAGTTAACGTAGCGTCCCGTAGGGAATCGCTTAAGGATTAGTTACTTATGGCAAACATCTCAATCGATGCTCCAGAAGTCGTTCGCGGACAGCCGTATCCCGGTGCGCCCGACAACTGGAAGCGATTTTTCACCTTCAGCACCGATCACAAAGTTATCGGCATTCAATACATCGTCACATCGTTCTTCTTTTTCCTAATCGGGGGCTTGTTGTCGATGGTGATGCGGGGTGAACTGATTACCCCCGACGCCGATCTGGTCG
>DATNQL010000259.1:0-1628 GCA_036704025.1 Stenomitos sp. | reverse complement strand
ATGAACCCCTGAGTGAAGATGCTTGTGCAGGGTTAGCGGCGGGTTTATCCCTGATGGGTGCTCGTACCCTGTGGTGTTCTTACGAATCCTTTGCTATCAACGGTTTACCGATTTGGCAAACGGTGACACAAGCGATGGCAGAATTACGCCGTCCTACTCCTTCTACCATTACCCTATACACGGCTGGGGCATTAGAGCAAGGACGGAATGGTTGGACTCACCAGCGTCCGGAAATTGAGGCATATTTTGCCGCCATGATGCGGAATGGTAATGTTTTCCCCCTATTCCCCCCCGATGCGAATAGTATTCAAGCCTGTTATGATTGGGCGCTGACAACGAAGAATAAGGGGATAGTGATTACGGCAAGTAAGTCACCCTTGCCGATTCGCACCACATTTGCACAAACTCGTGAAGGTTTGCAAAATGGTGCGGTGTTGTTGGAAGAAGTTAAAGGGGATAAGACGGTTGTGTTTGCCGTGATTGGCGACATGACACTGATTCCAGTATTTGAAGCCGCAGCTTACCTAGAAACTGAAGGGATTGGTGTGCGAATTGTCTCGGTAATTAATCCTCGCCGTTTGTATCGTCCCCACGATGTAGCTTGGGATACTTGTTCTGAACCGGATGGTGGGTTTTTGGATGATGCGGGATTTGCTCAATTGTTTGAGGGTGATGCGTTGATTGGAGTAACCGGTGGTGCTTCTTTGATGCTGGAACCCATCATGTTGCGGAGTAATTCTAAGCGGGATACTTTTGCTTGGAAGCGCGGAGAAACGACTGCAAGTGCTGGAGAATTGATGGCGTTTAATGGCATCACGGCTGAGGCGTTGACTAAAAGAGCGATCGAGTTAGTGCATTAAACTGGATATGATGCCCCTGCCTGGTTTCGGCTGGGTGGGGGCTAGTCATTAGAAAGTAGGAGTGCTACACCTATGACGACACAATCTATAACAGAAATTATCCCCATTAAAGAACAACGATTTGTCTTACCAGGTCGTCAAAGTTGGCAGCAATTCAAGGCGATTCAAGCTTTGATGGCAGAAGTACCAGGTGTAAGACTATCTTATCTTGATGGGTGTGTAGCGCTGATGACGATTGGGGAACAGCATGAAATTATTAAAACTATTATTGGTTTATTGTTAGGACTCTACTTTTTAGAAAAGCGAATTGAGTTTATTCCTGTAGGCAGTGCAACTCGTGAGTCAGAAGTTAAAGGGACTTCATTTGAGCCAGATCAGTCTTACTACATAGGAGAAAGAAAAGAGCATCCAGATCTGGCGATTGAAGTAGCTTTTACCAGTGGCGATACTAAAAAACTAGAACGATACAAGCGATTTAAGATAGCTGAAGTTTGGTTTTGGGAAAATAACAAGCTTTCTCTCTACCATTTTCGTGGAGAAGACTATGAACTTATTTCCCGTAGCAAGTGTTTGCCGGATTTAGATTTAGACTTACTGGTACGCTGTGTGCTAATGCCTTCCCAGCTTGAGGCGATGACTGAGTTTCTTAATACAATTCGACACTAGTGCAAGAAGGCAGTCCCGATGAAAAAATTTCACAGCCATGAATGAAAATAGTCCTCCCCCACACCCTACACCCCACTTTCAAGCCAGACCCCATGCGCTGTT
>DATNQL010000258.1:0-8641 GCA_036704025.1 Stenomitos sp. | reverse complement strand
CGGAACGAGTTAATCAGGAACTCCTGAGTTGGATTCAGACGCAGGTGCTAGAGGTTGTATAGTCTAAGGGACATGGTTCAGGACTCTCGGCTCATTCTTGCTGGGGCAAGGCGATATTTTGTCCAGACAAGGCATGACGGGCGATGTTACCTAAAGGGTAGCCAGCCAATAAGCCAATCACCAAACAGCCGCTGACAATAGCAGCCGTAAGCACTGTTGTATGACGTTCTTCTTCCATGGAAAGTTCTCCTTAATCAATGCATCAAAATATATTGGATTTTTGGCAGTAAAGCGGCACAGTAAGACTCTCAAATTTATTTTAAATAAAAGGCGATCGCACAAGTTAATCTTGTAAACGATCGCCTACCAAATCAGGTCAGGAGTCTTATGGCTCTAGTAACAGCACCACCCATAAGCATTGCTCAACACTGTTCTCTTTTAAGCAATACTCTTATCGGTAATACACTCTATACAGTCAGATTAACGGCTACTATTAACAGTCATTTATATCGAAAGAAGGAGTTTATATAACATCTTTTTGTGATTCAGTATACAAAGATTTTTTAGTCAACTTTAGGGCTGTTGAAGTTGTTTGATATCAATAACTTCCCAGCTTACCACATCCTCCCATCCTTTCACTTGATTTTGAGTGGAGATAGCTCTCACTTCGTTAAAACATATTTCGGATTTGGGTAGACTTAATTGAGTTATTAAGTTTTTCTTGATTTCTTCGTTGAGATATTGATAAATCAAGCTCATATGAGGATTAAGTACATACTCAGATGGATATTTTGAACGGTTATGGAGCGTTTTCGATATCTGAGTGAGAATGGGATTTTGGTCAAATTGTACGAATAATGTCTTCGTAAATTGGTCTGTATAGAGGAGCTGATCGACTCTTAGACTAAAATTTTGAATGCCCTGTATGGCATTTTCCAGCAGTTCCGATGGGGATTCTTCGGGGGTGTATTCACCCGAATAGATGGTGACATGAGGCATAA
The DNA here is from genome assembly GCA_036704025.1 of Stenomitos sp. Classification (GTDB taxonomy): domain Bacteria; phylum Cyanobacteriota; class Cyanobacteriia; order Cyanobacteriales; family Coleofasciculaceae; genus Allocoleopsis. The sequence continues at coordinate 7,640 of DATNQL010000258.1, read as the reverse complement.
ACACGGGAGCGTCATACTCTTGGGCAAGATGATCTATGATGCCCTGGAAAAATGCTCTGTCCTCTTGGGATGGAATCAACCAAAATGAGACTTTAGTTTTCAATGGCATACTCCTGTAAAAATGGTGATTTTAAGTCATTTCTGAAATAAACATTAACTTAAAGTATGAGCGGGTGCGTTACACTTCGTTAACGCACCCTACAGATGTATAATTAACTTTATAGCGTAGAGCGATCGCATCACTTCACAACAGGTTCAACGGTAACAATCTGAGTCTCTTGATCAATACTGACCTTGGCTAATCCAAATTGCTTGATGACCCAAGCATTCGTTGTCAGGTGCGTGGTAATTTCAGCCACTTGGTACTGACTTATCTCTGACGCCAACGCCGCTGGTAAGAGTAATTGATCACCTAAAAATTGATCGACGGGTGCCCCATTGGCATGAAAATCTAGCAACTCTTCGGTCGCGATTTCTGCCACACGTTCGGCAGGCAATCCGATTTCTCCCACAGCACCAAATCCAGACCGACTGTACTCGTATTCAGCCGTGAGAAAGATGCCTGCTCCTGGCCCCACACCTCGTTCTCGCAGCGGCTGCACTTTACCCTTGAGATGGGCTTGTTGCAACAAATTTTCCGCCCGCATCGCCATCCGCTGGGGGATATGGGAAGGAAGTTCCGTCACGACGGCTAACCCTCGCACCTGCTGCAAGGTTCCCCGCTTGAGTAACTGAAGACCGTTTAGAGCTGATGTGGCGTTATCGCCAGCACCCGTTACCCGCAACTCCACCTCACCACCGCCTCGCGGATACCAACCCCAAGCACGAACCTGCACCTGTGCTTGCACCCCCATCTGTCTCAGGGTGGGCAGATAAACTTGTTCAATATAGGTGATGGGTGGACTCCAGGACACATGAGTTCCTCCCTTCAGAGTCACGACTGAGTTACCCTTGGCGAGTGCGAGGGGTAGGAGGATGGTTTGCAAAATCAACGTGACGGCACCCGCTGAGCCTGCACCTGTAGTCTCGGTAACATCAAAGGTGTAATGTCCAGCCACAGTGGGACAACTCGGAATGAATTCCAGTGTCATGGAACCGAGGGCATCTCCGTGCACTTCGGCTTGGCATATAGTAGCTGCTGCCCGGACACCGGTTAAATGTTGAATGGCTAATCCCGGCTTTTTACGACCGGCACGAATGCGATCGATGCGAATGGGTTGACCTGTAATGGCAGCTAGACTGAGGGAGGTACGCAAGATTTGACCGCCGCCCTCACCGTAGGAGCCGTCGATGTGAAGCATATTGGCTTAATTTGTGTTTTTAAGGCTGATTTCAGCACTTTTTGTCTACTGTAAGGGTATCCTCACAGCAACGCCAACAACATACGCCGCTAGTGGGGTAATTGTCATTGGGGAAGGTGCGATCGCGTAGCAAGATGCATTTGTGGCGATCAGCTTCGAGTAAAGCCGTAGGCGATCTGCTGAAAGCAGCAGCGCTTCGCTATCGCGCAAGGGCTAAACTAAAAACACGCCGCTTGAGGAGCCGGTTACGACAGCCGTGTCTATTACAACTGACAAAGCCATTACCCTAGAGGAATTTCTCAAGCTTCCAGAAACAAAACCTGCAAGCGAATATATCAACGGGGAGATTATCCAGAAGCCAATGCCAAAAGGGAAGCACAGTCGTTTGCAGTTCAGGCTGTGCGAGACTATCAACAACATAGCTGAACCCCTTCATATTGCTTGTGCATTCCCAGAATTGCGCTGTAGCTTTGGTATCCGATCAATCGTGCCAGATGTAGCCGTATTTAAATGGTCGCGAATCCCTTTTGATGCCGATGGGGAACCTCCAAACGATTTTTTGCTCTGTCCAGACTGGACGATTGAAATTCTCTCTCCCGAACAGAGTTCAAACCGGGTAATTGGCAATATCCTTTACTGTCTACAGCATGGTTGCCAATTGGGATGGCTAATCGATCCAAGTGACCGATCCATTCTTGTTTTCCTGCCAAATCAGCAACCAGAATTATTACAGGGTAGCGCTCATCTCTCTGTGTTAGGGGAGATTGACTTAGGGCTAACTGTAAGTCAGGTTTTCAGTTGGTTAAAGATGGAAGGTTAAGGCTGTTTCGCTTGTTGGGTTGGGAATGTCTTGCAGGAAACCAACATCCAATTTTGTTCAACACTAGACCTCCTGCATAAATCCTGGAATGCCCCCTAAATCTCCTCACTAAAGCTCCGGCAAGTCTGGGGGACTTTGAATGTATTCTCCCCCCAAAATTGGGGGGTTGGGGGGGCGAAAATCAAATGAGAGCAAGAGGTCTACTAAATAAACAGTGTCGGCGACACCTTGAACCCACCTTCCGCACCTTAAAGTGTCACACTTTGTCTTATACTGCCAGTAAAGCTGTTAGTTGCTCCTATCAAGTAGACTCTCTGTTAAGGTGCAGTTGCGTACAAGTAGGAGACAGGCTCGATGAAAGCCTCCTCACAGATTCAAGTTCAAAACCTAGACCACTTGGGGTTAGTGGCAGGTATTATTGATGAAATTGGCGTTGTCGAGCAGGTCAATCAGCTAGTAGGTCAGCACTCATGCGAGAAAGTCAGCCCGGGGCATGTAGTGAAGGCAATGCTGATCAATGGATTGGGGTTTGTCTCGGCACCGTTGTATATGTTTCCCAAATTTTTTGAAGGGAAAGCGACAGAACATTTAATTGGAGAAGGAGTCAAAGCCGAGCATCTAAACGATGACCGTTTGGGGAGAGTCTTAGACAAACTCTACAGCACAGGACTCGAACAACTGTTCACGAGTATCGCCTTAAAAGCCGTCAAAAAGTATGGAGTATCAACATACAGTGTTCATCTAGATTCTTCCTCATTTCATGTGCATGGGAAGTATGAACAAGAGCTACCCAAAGTGACTTTTATTAGTAGGGAATCGAATCGAGACAACCCAAACGGGACGGATATAGAGGAGAAAATAGCCCCAAGCCCCATTGAAATTACTTACGGTTACTCTCGTGACCACAGACCGGATCTAAAACAGTTCATTATAGACTTAATTAGTAGTGGAGATGGCGATGTACCCTTATTTTTGAGGGTAGCAGATGGGAACGAGGCGGATAATGCCGTATTTGCCAAAATTTTATGTAAGTTTAGAGAACAATTGACGCTGGATAGTCTGATGGTTGCCGATAGTGCCTTGTATAGTGCCCCGAACCTGGCACTGATGACTAACCTCAAATGGCTTTGTCGTGTGCCATTAACCATAAACGAAGCGAAAGAACTGGTATCACAAATTAGTGAAGAGCAGTTGGTTAACAGTGGAATAGAAGGTTATAAGCTAGCAGTACACAAAAGCCATTATGGGGGAATAGAGCAACGTTGGTTGGTGGTGGAGAGTCAATCCAGGCGAGCAACTGACCAGCATAATCTCCAACAAAAATTGTCGAAGTCAGAAAAAGAAGCACAAAAGAAGTTAAAGCAGCTATGTCAAGAAAAATTTACTTGTCCTCTCGCCGCCGTTGAGGTAGCACAACGGTTTGGACAAAAACTGAAGTACTACAATTTAACAGATATCCAAGCAGTAGAATTCCTGTCCGAGTCAACCCAATCGAAAGCTATAGAAGGGTCTACGCCTGGGAAGATTAGTTACCGAATTAAAGCGACATTAGTACGTGACCAAAATGTAATTGAGCGAGAAACAAGATGTGCTGGAAGGTTTATCCTGGCAACTAATGTTTTGGAAGTCACAGACTTAAGCAATGACCAAATGCTTTGCGAATATAAAGCACAACAATCTGCCGAGAGGGGATTTGGTTTTCTCAAAGACCCCTTGTTTTTCACGGATAGCATTTTTATTAATTCCCCAGAAAGAGTAGAAGCCTTAGCTATGTTAATGGGGTTGTGTTTATTAGTCTACACTCTGGGACAACGACAGCTACGTCAAGCTTTGAAACAAGCACAGTCTGGAATAAAAAATCAATTAGGTAAGTTGACAGAACGCCCGACATTACGTTGGATATTTCAGTGTTTTCAAGCTGTACACTTACTCCTTGTCAAGGAAGTGAAGCAAGTCTCTAACCTAACGGATGAGCGTCTGTATATTCTGCGATTTTTTCCTGATTCCTGTCGCCACTACTATCTGCTTGGTTGAATGACTTGAATAGATAAGTCCAGAAAATTGGAAAAATTTTGGCTCCCTATCTTTGAATAACAATTCTGATAGGATAGCCAATCTTCATCATTCTCAATTAGCAAGACTTACTGCTTTTTAAACAGCCAAGCATCAAGCTTTGACAAAATCATCTACAGAATAATCTTCAGTGGTCGGCTAATTTTTTCAAAAATACGGTCTAAATTGAACAAATATGGATGTGACACTTTAAGGTGCGGAAGGTGGGCTTGAAGTAATCGCCAAGCGCTTTGGCTTGTGCCTTACTAATTGATCGCTTGCCATTCACAACCTCGGACACCACACCACTTGAGCCGATAATACCCACCAAGTCAGCTTGACGGATGCCACTGGACTCCATCATGTGTTGGAGAATTTCATGAGGCGCAACTTGATCCATTGGATAGTTCTGTGCCTCATACGCTTCAATTAGCGTTACTAGCAACTTGTGTAAAGCCCGCTCCTCTGGAGTTCGGTTTTTCGCAAACGTTAGCCGCTCTGCCACGGCTAAGACGCGATCGTACTCCTCTTCTGTTTCAATCACTGTGGGAGCAACTTCTGCTAGTAGATTGCGATAAGCTGATTGGTCAAAAGTAAGGGTCATTTTTCCACTTGCCCTTGTCGTATTCGGCGTGTGTTAGAAAGTATTTGTAAAGATGCGATCGCTCCACTCTTATTTTCCTTCCAAATCAGTAACCAGAGTTTTTAAAGGGTAGCGTTAGCGAAGCGCTTCCGAAGGAGGTATGAATGCGGCATTTGGCGTTAACGTTGGGCGGAAGTAGATGCGAGGTTTGTTGATCTCATCATTACTTGATATCCTGCAATCAAGCTACTGCAAAGCCTGTATGCTGGCGTACTTTAGGATGGCGAAAGCCAAGTACAATATCTTCTTTGGGAACGCCTGCTTCTAGTAAATCGGTAGCAATCCCTTCCTCGGTGTCATCATATTGAATCCAGATTTTGTCATCGATTAAATCGAGGTGAATGGGCGTAGTGTGTAGATACTTGTCGTCATTCCAACCAATATCTAAGACTAAGTAGCGTCCTCGCTCATCATCAAATAAAACTTGGGAATCATAGCTGTCAGGCAGGGAAGCTCGATATTGGGCGTGTTCTTGTAGTATTTTTTTAATGATGTCTATGTAGTTCAATCGGGTATCCATTGCGCGATCGCCTCTCTTTGTTCATCAAAAACAATCAACCTAATAATTTGGTTTTTTAATAGAACTTGTCCTAATTCTATGGTAAATACGCTGTTGAAGGTAGGACGAGAAACAGCAAGATAGAGGATTCGCTCTATACCCATTTCGTTAAGGATTTGGCGATATAGGATATACTGCCCCAAAGCTTGCTCCAAATCTTTGACATCAGACTGTCCCACAAAACTTTTGACTTCAACAACAATTTTTTGGATTCCTTTTTCGGCACTAATGAGACGTTCTGCACCGAGGTCGGCAGATAAGCGCTTTTTGCCTATTTGCAGTAGTCAACTTGATGAGTCTGGTAGTGTGCGGCATCCGCCCCTCAGACGGGCGAGGTGTTTGAGCAACGGGTACGACTACATTATGAAGGTCAAGAATTGGTGGTGCGTCGAGTGCTAGTGCGGAAGAGTGAAACCGACACGAGACGGGGAAAGGGAAATTGCTGTATTCAGCAATCTACCCCTTCAGGTAGCTGATGGCAAACAAGTCGCTCGGTTATATCGTGAACGTTGGAGTGTGGAAACTTTGTTTCAAGTGGTCAGTGAGACTTTTGAGTGTGAGATTAAGACCTTGGGTTATCCTAAAGCCGCCTTATTCTCTTTCTGTATGGCTTTGGTTGCTTACAATATCCTCTCTGTGGTCAAAGCTGCACTCCGAAGCGTCCACGGTGTTGGTAAAATTGAAGCCGGTCTTTCTGACTACTACTTGGCTGAAGAAATCCAGGCGACTTATCGAGGGATGATGATTGCTATTCCCCCGGCTGAATGGGGAGTTTTTTCTCAAATGACACTGACGCAATTTTCCTCAATTCTCCAGCATTTAGCTACTCAAATTAATCTCAAGGTTTTTTGTTCTGCTCCACGAGGACCGAAAAAGCCACCACCGGAACGCATTCACGATCAACGTCAATGCCATGTTTCTACAGCCAGACTTCTTGCCCAAGCCAAAAACTTTAAGCCCCACCAGTAACCTAGCAACAAGGACATGCCTGTCAAAGGGAGAATTGAAGGTCATAGAAAGATAGTATATAGATAGGACTATGTTCGCGTATTAATTACGCGAACAAAATTCCCCTTCTTTCCTTAACCCAGCAGTATTGCCTTTGCTCCTCAGTTAGACACCTTGACAGGGCTGCGGCGATCGCACTGATGACGCCAGCTTTGTGCAGAGGAAAACTATACCTTAGAAATCCCTGCACTCAAGCAGATATGCTGATCGCAGCTACTGCACATCTGCATCAACTCACTCTAGTAACGCGAAACACTCGTGATTTTCAGGATTGTGGCATTTCGCTGCTAAATCCATTCACTTGACCCTATCGCAGCCGTAGGTTGGGTTGACCAAGGAAACCCACTAGCTCTATTCTGCCTCGTTGCTGGTGTTATCAATACGATCTGCTGTAAGCAGCAGCGCTGTGCGCTCTTAGCGCCCCGCTTCGCTAACGCGATCGCAAATGTCCTTCTCACTCCGACTTCTGTGCATCAGCGAAGCTAGGTAGTTCATTTAAGGAACATTGCTCGCCATTGGTTCAGTTCTCCTGTGCTTGTCCTTGCGCTAGCTCATCTAGTGTGAAATTTAGAAGATCACACAACGCTTTCATCTGGACTGGATACAGTTTAGGAGTGTGCCTACCCGTTTCCCAGTTGATTACTGTAGACTCTACAACGTCACAGGCTTTTGCCACTTGTAAGCGAGTCAAGCCAAGACTTTCACGTCGTTCTCGTAATTTTTGCCCTAGCGTCATTCTCCATCCCGTCAGCGTTTTTCCAATAGTCAACTATTTATAGTTGACTATATGTAGTTATTGTCTTAGTGTAGGTATACGTGCAAAATCGCACGACAGCCGGAAGCCAGTCCCCGCCCTAGACAAGCACTGGACTGGCTTTGGCTCCAATTACACATGGAGACAAATTAATTATGCCTTACAAACAACGACTTAACCCTTGGCTGGTAGTTCGCCTGCTTCCCAACATGCAACAATTAACTGTTGGTCAGTTCCGTAATCGCTCCGATGCAGACGGTCATTTACAGATTCTCCGCCGCCTGATTCCTAATGCGAAATTCGTGGTGATGTTTAATCCTGAAGTGCTACAGCCGCAGCCAACTGACGCTCACCATAGAACATCAGGTCGGTAATCCTCTCTCAATTCACTAGTATCTTTTACCCCCCCTAACCCCCGCGTTAACGGGGGAGAATAATCTTGCATCCCTCCCCGTTGCGGGGAGGGGCTGGGGGAGGGGTCACACCCCTCACGATCACTCCAG
>DATNQL010000257.1:0-2705 GCA_036704025.1 Stenomitos sp. | reverse complement strand
AGATTGCTTACGGTATTTTAGAAGAAAGCAAACACGCCTCAGAACCTAGCCGTCTAATTGAAGGCACTCGCGCCTTAGGGATTTATGACCACAAAGCTGCTGCTAGCACAGGTACGGCTTACCGTGTTGCCGCCAAACCCTACCAACTCGGTCGAGTCTTTTTGTGGGATTTGTTTAACCCTTGGGGTTGGTGGATGGAGTTGAATTCGACTCACCCCCTAACGGGCAAGCGGGTTCGGGCGTTGAGTACCTATGCCGAACAGTTGGGTTTACCCACCGAGTTTGACATGGGGCGCGTTGTGGGAGAAGGGAAAAACCTGAGTAAGAAAAAGCTTTATGGTAGCTTTGTCCTCGATTTGCTGATCTTCTCGGCGATGCCGATTGGGTTGTTTGTGGGTTTCGCACTAGGGATTGCGCTGATGGGCACGATGCCCATGGCGCTGGTAGCGTTCCCTATCCTTGGATTGGGATTAGGAACCTTAATCCGCACGTTTGTTATGTTCCCCAACTTCAAGGCGGCACCGGAATCGGATGTGTTGAAGTTAATGTCTGATCCCTATGCCAGTCCGTTGCGGGGTAAGCCGGTCAAGCTGCAAGGAGAGTTGATGGGGCGTGGCGATGCTGGATATCAGTTTGGGTCTGACTTGAAACTCCAAGACCGCACGGGTATGATTTTCTTGCATTATGCTTCTCGCTTTGGCCCTCTGGGGAATTTCTGGTTTGGCATGAAGCGCGTGAAAAATCTACTAGGAGCACAGGTTGGGGTGACCGGTTGGTTCCGGCGCAGTGTTGGGCCTTGGGTTGATTTGACTCAGTTCACAACAGAAAGTGGAACCGTTGTCAATAGTTTCCATCGTCTCTGGTCGTTCATCTTCGGGGGGGCGGCGATTCTCTTGGGTGTGGTTTTACTGGTTATCAGTCTACCTGGATAGAGGAACAACCAAGTTTTCCATTACCCATTTGGAAGATATGCAAGTTCCAGACAGGACAGCTTAACTCATCTATGTCAATGGTCTAACTGATATCAGGTGGGTTACGAGTAGAGCTAACCCACCCTACTCACAGAGATTACAAGGACACCGGTTCGTGACCCGAAACCACAGGTGCGATCGCACTCAGTTTTAAGTTTGGATGGTCTTCCATCACTTGGTGCAAATTCCATTCATTCTTAAATAACAGCACCGGGCGTCCCCAGTTGTCTTTGACAATTACGGTGTTGAACAAACGCCCCACCTTGTTCAGCGCCTCCCAGCCCCCAGTGACCCAACGAGCGACACTATAAGGTAATGCCTCTAAGCGAGTCTCAACGCCGTACTCATTTTGCATTCGGAACTGCACCACTTCAAATTGCAGTTGTCCCACGGCGGCTAAAATCGGGTCACGCTTGGCTTCATCCACAGAGTACATAATTTGCACCGCCCCTTCTTCCCGTAACTCGGTGACCCCCTTGTGGAATTGCTTGAACTTAGACGGGTTGGGATTTCTCAGATAGGCAAACAGTTCTGGGGAAAAGCAGGGAATCCCTTCGTACTCTAATTTTTTGCCGTTGTAGATGGTATCTCCGATCGCAAAAACGCCCGGATTATTCAGACCAATCACATCTCCCGGATAAGCCACATCAATGGATTCTCGGTCTTGGGCAAACAGTTTTTGTGGTCTGGATAAGCGCACAATCTTACCCGTCCGCGCATGATTCACGGTCATGTCTTTTTCAAACTTACCCGTGCAAACGCGGACAAATGCCACTCGATCGCGGTGTTTTGGGTCCATGTTCGCTTGTAATTTGAACACAAAACCGGTAAACTCTGGATATTCTAGGGGAATTGTGCCTTCTGAGGAGTTGCGGGCATAGGGTTTCAGGGCATAATCCAAAAAGGAATCCAAAAACAGTTGCACCCCAAAGTTGGTCATGGCACTACCAAAGAACACCGGCGTCATCTGACCTCGATGAACTTGCTCTAAATCCAGTTCTGGGCCAATGCCTTCAATCAGTTCTAATTCTTCTTTGAGTTGGTAGTAGAGGTCTTGCTCCAGCAGGGCTTCGATCCGGGGATCACCTAAATTGATCACGGTATCTTTCGCTTCCCGCGCCCCGTGAGCACTGCGTTCAAACAGGTGAATTTGCTGATGGCAGCGGTCAAAAACCCCCTTGAAGCGATCGCCCATGCCAATCGGCCAGTTGACCGCATAAGTTTGCAAGCCCAGTTCCTGCTCAATCTCATCCAGCAGTTCCAACGGTTCACGCCCTGGACGGTCGAGTTTGTTGACAAAAGTGAAAATGGGCAGACTCCGCAATCGGCAGACTTCAAACAGCTTTCGGGTTTGAGGTTCCAACCCTTTAGCCGCATCAATCAGCATCACCGCATTATCGGCTGCGGCTAGCGTGCGATAGGTATCTTCACTAAAATCTTGGTGACCGGGCGTATCGAGTAAATTGATTTGACACCCCTGATACTCGAACTGTAACACCGTCGAGGTAATCGAAATTCCCCGTTGTTGCTCCATTTCCATCCAGTCAGAAGTTGCCTTACGCTGTGCTCGACGTGCCTTGACTGCACCAGCTTCGTGAATTGCACCTCCGTAAAGCAACAGTTTTTCGGTCAGCGTTGTTTTACCCGCGTCCGGGTGGGAAATAATTGCAAAGTTGCGCCGACGTTCAACAGCAGCTTGCAGTTCAGTCTGAAGTTCAGTGGACATCCAAAAAG
>DATNQL010000256.1:0-14193 GCA_036704025.1 Stenomitos sp. | reverse complement strand
TACAGCGCCCAAGTTGAAGGCAAAAATCAGGCTGACGAATTTCTGATTACCATCTGCAATCAATTGATTGATTATTTGGGGGCAACCACAAGGGATTGCCCCTACACGTCCTTACCCGATAACGATACGGAGGGCAGTTGGTTTCTTTCGCTTCTGCTTCAGAAAATTAGCGATTCCTTAGAACCCAACCAACCGCTTATCATTGCCATTGATGCCCTAGATGCGATCACTCCTAACAGCCAACCCGCTAGCTCAAATTTGTTCTATCTTCCCCGATATTTGCCACACAAGGTCTATTTTCTCGTCACCCGCCGACCTTTTGTGAGGGAGCGATCGCGTTTATTAATCGAAGCACCATTTCAGGTACTCAATCTAGAAGACTACGCCGAACAAAACCGGAACGATGTGCAAGTGTATATCCGACAATGCTTAACCCCCCTAACCCTCCTCACTAAAGCTCCGGTTGGTAAGGGGGGAACAAGAATTGAGGGAACAACAGAGGAATCGAACGCCTCTAATTCTCCCCCCTTTTTAAGGGGGGCTGGGGGGGATCTAAACGTGTCGCCACTAGCAAGAATGACATTACAACAAGGGATATAGCTAGTTATTTATGTGCCTTCTGATATAGAAATTTGAGCGGTTGTGCTTGGTTTAAAAACTCAATACTTCCCGTTCTTCCCCTTCATTAGCCTCAGCAACTGAATCTAATGAAATTAAATTCGCTAAGGTTAATTGATTAAGCAAAAATTCAGCTAATTGAGCAATAGTACTTTCACCAAAAAAATTCTCCATCGGCACTCGCACCTGCAAATCAGTTTCAATTCGACTTCTAAGAACGATCGCCATCAAAGAATCCAATAAAGTAGCAAGCGACTGCTCAGAGTTCAACTCATTTATCGGAAGCTGTAGCGAACTCGCTAAACACTCCAATAGGTAACTCTCTAGCATCTGCCGTCGTTCCCCTGGTGTTGCAGCAAGGAGTTGTTCTCTAGAAAGGAAACTTGTTGTCCCAACTAGTACTTTTTCTGGTTTTATCGCTAGATGGATTCTCTCTTGTTCTGAAGTAACACTAATGGGGGAAGCAGGAACTGAACCGAGTGCCACATCGCCCCAGCGCATTACCATAGCTGCCGCCGTCGCTGCTGCACCGTTGGTGTACACAAGAATTAAATCGTTTTCACGAATTTTGCCTGTTTGTGCGGCGTGGTACAAGTTAGCAAGGGGAAATACTGGCCCGATATTGGCATAGCGAGGGTAAAGGTTAATCGTTCGCTCCGGATCGATTCCTAACGCCCTAGTACAAACGCTGGCATACCAGGCAGTCGGGGTATTGAAGGCAAAAAAGTCGATTTGCTCGAAACTTACGCCAGCAGCAGCAACAGCACCTTCAAAGCAAGTACGGACACAATCCACAGCCGTTTCGGCAAGCATACTTGCGTTCTCACCCGTCCGGGTACGGATTCGAGGGTTGCCCTCTGTGTCTGTCATCAGTTCGTAGGAGTAAGCACCACAGGTAGCAACAGTAGGAACGATTTTGGTGCCCAAGATGCCCTGGTTAGGTTCGAGCAAAGCGACCACAAATGCTCCCGCACCGTCGCCTATCGACCAAGAGAGCGTATCTTCCTCGTCTACTGAATTAGAGCCAATATGCGAGACAACCACTAGCACATTGCGGTATTGTTGCGATCGTACTAACGCACAGGCGTTCTGAAGTGCAATGATGGCGCTTGAACAGGTGGATTCGAGATTCCAAGCGGGACAGCGCAAGTCGAGTTTGCGGGCGAGGTAAGCAGCACTGCCGGGGCCGATGTGTTCCGGAAAGAGTGAAGCAACGATCGCTAAATCAACGTCTTCGGGGGCAAGTTGTGCGGCGTCGAGGGCTTCTTTTGCTGCTTGGTATTCGAGTGTCAGTGAGGATTCATTAGGGGCAAGGACTCGCCGTTCGATACTGCCTCGGAATGGATCGGGTAGATAAGGGGCTACTTCTTGCGACCAGATATCCAGTCCATTGTTGCTATTGGTGAGTTCAGTAGCTTTAGATATTCTCGCTCGTCTGGGTTTGTTTTGAGTAATTAAGTCGGGAGATTTTTCGATCCAATAATTGTTGGTGCGGATGATGCTGGGAAAGCTGAGTGCAAGTGAGCGAATACCGATTGGAGGGTTCATGATTGGTTTTTTTTTACGCAGAGGAACGCAGAGTGGTTATGAGGTTTAGAGGAGGGTTAGTTCTTTAGTAGCGATCGCACTCGCAGCAGCATAAGATGATGTGTGACTAATACTCAGCAGCCACGTTGTAATACCGAGTTTTCTTGCAATGTCTTGGCATTTGCCATGCAGGATGACTGATGGTTCACCACTGGGAAGTCGTTGAATTTCAATGTCAAGCTGGGAAATGTTTGGGTTGTTTTCTATGCCGAGGGCTTTGAGTATGGCTTTTTTGGCGGCAAATCGACCTGCGAGATATTCGATTCGTTTTGCACCTAATGGGGGGGTGCTGCGTTCTGTGGCTGTGAAACACTCCATTTCAAACTGCTCCCCTGACTGTTCTATGAATGCTTGAATGTGCGTTGTTGCTACGATTTCAATCCCGTGACTGACTTGTTTAGGGTCTGGTAGTGCGCTCATTGTTCAGAAGGTTTCAACACCAAATTGGTCAACATGGTGTTCATTTTGTTGACTGACTCGATGTATTCGTTTTCTGGCACGGATTCAGCGACTATACCTGCTCCGGCATTTAAGTAAATACAGTCACCGTATTGGTAAACGGAGCGAATTGCGATCGCTAAATCTGCCATGCCTCTGCTATCGACCCAACCGATACCACCGGCATAGATTCCTCTCGGTTCGTCTTCCAAGCGGTCAATCCATTCGAGAGCTTGTTCTTTATCAATTCCAGAAACCGTAATTCCTGGGAACAAGACCTTTAACGCATCCCATAGAGTATTTCCTGGCTTGAGTTGACCGCCAACGCGAGAAGATAGATGTTGCACACACCGATATTTTTTGACCTCCATGAAGTTAAAAACTTGCACGGTTCCAGGTAAACAAAGTGAAGCAATTTCGCTTTGCGCTAACCAAATTGAAAGGGCGTGTTCTTTGACTTCTTTGGCATCTGTGAACAGTTCATCGTTGAGATTCGTATCTTCTTCTATACTTTCTCCACGAGGTCGAGTTCCTGCTAGGGGATTCGTTAAGACAAATCCACTTTCATCGACTTCCATGAGAATTTCGGGGCTAAAGCCAACAGCACGAACATCGTCTATATTCAAACAATAGGAACGCGCTGCATTGTTGGCTCTCGCTCCGACGACATAGGTACCGATAACATCTAAATCGCCATCGATTTTCATGGAGCGGGAAATAATGGCTTTATGTAGCTTGGAGTCTTGAATTGCCTCGATTAAGGTCTTGATGCGATTTTGGTAATTTTCGCGATCGCTGCAATCAACGGCTAGAGATGTCGGCACATAATTGGGAATTTGACTATCAAGTTCTACTACATTTCGGATTCGCTCTAAGGACTTGGTGCTTCTGATATAAATTCCTTCTTCTGTAAAGCGTAGTTCAGTTTCAGGAATCAAGAAATAGAGAATGGGCTGTTGAATGGCTTTGGCATAAGAGGAATAAAATCGAGCGATATCGAATGCAACATAACCATAAGCTGTCCAATTTTCAATCGGTAAAGAATTCAGCAATTCTTCTACTTGCTTCAAAGGGTCGATAACCGATTCAGAGTAAGATTTGCCGATACCCTTAAGTACTACACAATCCTGACTAATTGATACTTTGGCTAATTCATTGCCAGCAATCCGAACTTCATTGCTGCCTTCATACAGAACGTAGTTGGAAAAAATCCCCTCCTGAATGAAGTTTTGCAAGACAGCAATAGGCTCTTGTTTTCCGGCAACAAAGGTTTCATTATACTTTATTGCAGTTTTTAATTCTATGACCATTAGTTTACTCTGGGTTAATAATTTGCAACTGAATAAACGGACGTAGCAACGGATATTTTATGACCTATAGCACTTTGCGATTTCGTGTGATATAGTTCCCCTCTTAATAAGGGGAGTTAGGGGGTCGAAATGTACTTTATGGAGTTGCAAAATGCTGTAATATTCATTTTTTATTGAGTAACGGATGATTTCTCTTTGAATACCAAAGCCTTATTCGTTACATCAGACAATAATGAATTTAGTGATTTGCGATGAATTTTGCCTGTGGAAGTACGGGGGAGATTTTCGACGAAGTGAATGCTTTTCGGAGCTTTAAAATGAGGAAGTTTCTGTTTGGCAAATTTACGAATATTGTCCTCTAATTGGAACGATGGTTGATGTCCGGGTCTGAGACTTACATACGCCACAATTTGAGTTAACTGTTCGCCTTGTTCAGAGTCGGGTACTACTGCAACTTCAAGGATTGCTGGATGCTGGTGCAATATATCCTCAATTTCTAAAGGTGATACCCATTGACCATTAACCTTAAATAAATCGTCCTTGCGTCCCATAAACCAAAAGTAGCCATCAGCATCGCACAGATATTTATCCCCGGTTCGCATTGCGTTCCCGTAAATGGCTTTTCGGGTTTCCCTCAGTCGGTTCCAGTACCCTAACATCAAGCTTTCGCCGCTTACTTGCAAGTCGCCAATCTCCCCAGGCGGACAAGGGAAGCCGTTTTCATCAATAATTCGTACATCGTAACCAGAAACAGGGCGACCTGAACTGCCTGGTTTGCATTCTCCGACTCGGTTAGAGAGGAAAATGTGCAAAAATTCGGTGGTGCCAATTCCTTCGCAAATTTCCTGTTTGTAGGTTTCTCGCCATTTTTGCCAGATAGGTTTAGGAAGTTGTTCGGCGGCGGATACACATAAACGTAGGGAAGATGTATCTAGGGGGGCGATGTCCTGTATGGCGAGGATGCCTGCATAAATGCTGGGTATGCCAAACAGAATTGTGGGTTGATATTGTTGGATATCGTTGATGATATCAAAGGCATTACTAGCATCAGATAAGACGGCAGCAGCACCCACTGCCATTGGCATATATAGGGTATTTCCTAAACCATAAGCAAAGGGCATCTTGGCAACTGAATAGATGATGTCATCACTGTTTAAGCCAAGCGTGGTTTTAGCGTAATGTTCTGCACAAACTACCATGCTGCGATGCAGGTGAATTGCACTTTTAGGGCGTCCTGTACTGCCAGAGGTGTACAGCCAAAACGCGGGTTCGTCGCGAGAGGTTTCGGCGTGAGGGAGTTGTTCATCCTGTTGGGTAAGTAGGGATGTAAATGGAGTTTCCCCATCGACTAGCAAAACATGACGCAAGAATTGAGAGGGGATGGGAGTTAGTTTTTCTTGCCACTCTTGAGTTGTTAGCAAGACTTTGGCGCGTGAATCTTGCAAAATGTATTGAATATCGTCAATCGTGCAAGCTGTATTAATCGGAACTGGTACAGCACCTAGCCAAATAGCGCCCCAAAAGGAAAAGACAAATTCTGGAGTATCGGGTAACAGAATCGCCATCCGATTTTCTCGTTCTAAACCGAGTTCAGATAGAAATCTTGCTGTGCGCCGGACAAAGCGGTTGACTTGTGTGTAGGTGTAGATGTCACCCTGATGGTAAAAGGCGGCTTTTTCGCTACGTTCTTGAGCTAAGTTGCTTTCTAAGAAGTATGCAGCAACGTTAAAACTATCGGGCAACTGTTCAGCAATACTGTCCATGTTCCGATTTTGGTAGATTTTTGTTTTTAGATTTGGGGCTGAGTTTGGGATTTTACAAAGGGTAAGTTACCGAATGATTGAAAAGTCAAAAGTCCAATTGGGTTAGTGAGCGAGGACGTGAACAAATATATGGTTATCCCAATACCACCATGTCGCAACCCAGTCTTGAATACCACGTTTTTTGGCTTGAATCCTGGCTTTTCCGTAAAGGTTAATGGTTAACTTTTCATCGGTGATATTGGCTTCAATTTCATTCCAATCAATTCCAGCTAATCCAGTACCTAGCGCTTTTCCTACCGCCTCTTTGGTGGCAAAGCATAGGGCATAAAATTGGTGGGGATTGCTAGTGGATTGATAATGATCGATTTCGCCGGAAGTGAACAATGATGTGAGAGTTTCGCGATCGCATCGGTCGATTATTCTGGCAATTTTAGGAATGGGTGTGATATCAATGCCAATTCCTTTGACTTCAGTGATTTGTGTGTGTTCAAGAACTATCATTTCAGACACCTGATGCTGATTTGTCCTGAATTCCAGCCGAAGTGGCAGACATCGCCATCTCAACTCGATCGCACAGTTGAGCTAATGTTATATCTTGCCGACCTTCGAGTTTTACACTGACTCCTAACACACGCTTCAGTGCTAAAGCCAGTTCTACTGTCTCAGTAGAGTCAAGCTGCAAATCTTCGCGTAGTAAAGCGTCTTGATGAATCAACTCTTGGGGAATCCCTAAGTCAGTTAGGGTGGCTTTGAGAGTTTCCATCACTTTGAGAGTTTCCATGAGAATGCACCATTCTTGAATTGCGTGACTGAAATGTCAGACGCAGCTTATCTGCACTAGAACAACCTAGTTGCGATCGCGGGTTAAGGAATTAATTCCCTGGCAACGGGTGCCACTTATCAGAACTCTTTCTTGATAGTTGTTGACAAGCTTATTACATTCTTTTGCTATTGACAAGCCTTAAATGAAAATAATAGTCAAAAACTTTTTGGGGTTTTCTGCAACAGTCAATTACCACTGACCCGGACGCTACTCACGATCACTTGCTGTGAGAGCAGCGATATTAGCAGAGCACTTTGACAGCTACATCAACCAAAAGTCTTACATGAGGATTCTAATGCTGTATCTGTCAAACCGCAAGAGAAACAGGGGCAAGGCGCTTTTAGGTACGATTCGCTTGACTGGAGTCAGGCGCAAGCACCAATCTAATCAGGAGATTGACCTCAAAGATTGATATAGATTATCAATAAGAGAAAATTTTACTCTCTTGACATTGATAAAACAATTGGTGTAATTTTTTCAAATCTAGTGATAAAGACTTGCAATAAGCACCTAAGGCACCGATAACCCATCGAGTGCATCGATTCAGTGTGAGGAAACCGGATTGAAACTACAGCCATTAATCCCTAGCCTGTTGTTCACAGGCGCAGTTGCTGTGTTGGTCGGGATGCCTGCCAACGCAGAGATCATCAAAGTGACAGGTGTACAGCTCAACCCAACCGCCGATGGTTTAGAGGTGATTTTAGAAACGGCTTCACGAGCATCACCTCAAGTCACGACCTCCAGCGAGAACCCAATCTTGTTGATTGACTTAAGCAATACTCAGTTGAACTTACCAGGGAATCGAGATTTTCGCTCCGAAAACCCAGTTGCGGGCATCACTTCTGTAACAGTAACCTCATTGTCTGCTAACAGTATCCGAGTGACAGTGACAGGCGATCGCGCTGTGCCAACAGCACAAGTCATTCCGACTCCTCAGGGACTGGTATTCAGCGTGAGCGCTCCTTCGGTTATGGCTGAGGCAACACCCACTCCCGAAACCTCCCAAACCCAGCCCTCGGCTCCCAGTACGCCAGGGGCTGAACCTGAGGCACCGACGGAAGCCCCGCAGGTTGAGGAGGAGATTGAAATCGTGGTGACAGGTGAACAAGAGCCAGAAGCAGGATATCGAGTTGATCGCGCCGTATCAGTGACTAGGACAGACACCCCGTTACGCGACATCCCTCAATCCATTCAGGCTGTTCCTCAAGAAGTATTTGAAGATCAACAAATTACTCGAGTCGAAGAGGCTGTACGTAACGTCAGTGGTGTGTCCCAAGGGAATACGGCGGGTGGTGCAACAACGGCGTATATTATTCGTGGTTTCGAGCAGCTCTCTACCCTGCAAGATGGGTTTGTGCTGTCAGACTATGGTTCTCCAGAAACGGCAAATATCGAACGCATTGAAGTCCTCAAAGGCCCAGCTTCGATTTTATCCGGTGCGACCGAACCGGGGGGAGTGGTGAACTTAGTCACCAAAAAGCCCTTATCAGAGCCTTTTTTTGAAGCTGAATTCCAAGCGGGAAGCTTTGGTTTGATCCGACCTCGTTTTGATATTTCCGGGCCATTAAATCCAGACAAAAGCCTACTCTACCGACTGAACGCGGTTTACGAGAGGTCTGACAGTTTTCGTGACTTTGATCAGGACATCGAGCGTATTTTCATTGGTCCAGCCGTGACTTGGAACATTAGCGATCGCACCGATGTAACATTTCAATTGGCGTATTCGGACGATCAGCGACCGCTCGATCGAGGCATACCTGCTCTTGGCGAAGGGATAGCAGATATCCCACTGAGTCGCATTACCGGCGAACCCGACGATTTTGTTCAAAACGAACAGTTGACGGCGAAGTATCAGTTAGAGCATCGTTTCAGCGAAAACTGGACATTACGTAATGGGTTTCAATTTCTCGACGAAGATGTCAGTGTCAGGAATTTTGACCCCCGTCGCCTTTCAGAGAGCAACGGCAACTTATCTCGTCGCCAAACACGTATTAATGTACTAAGTCAATCTTATAGCCTACAAACTAATCTAGTGGGCAAGTTTGCCACGGGTTCAATTAAACACACTCTTTTGTTTGGTGTTGATCTCAGTCATAGAGACAGAGACTTGGATTTAGCCGCCGATTCGTCTACACCAGCACCACTCAATATCTTTAACCCAGTTTATGGCTTGGTTCCCCGAAAGAGTTTTAACGAACTGGATTTGCTGAGTAGCCAAACAACAAAGACAGACAGTTTGGGCGTCTATCTGCAAGATCAGATTACGCTCACCGACAATGTGAAACTGTTATTAGGTGGACGCTTTGACATCGTAGACCAAAACATAAAAAACAATCCGACGGCTTTCGCTTCAACCAGTTCTTCGTCAACTCAATATAACGAAGCCTTTAGCCCAAGAGTTGGTATTGTTTATCAACCGATTGAACCCATTTCCCTCTATGCCAGCTATATCCGCTCGTTTAGACCCAACGAAGGAAATACATTCGACGGTTCGCTCCTCGAACCTGAACGCGGTACGCAGTATGAAGTAGGTGCCAAAGCAGATTTGCTCGACGGCAGACTCTCGACGACTTTATCCTTCTACCGCATCACAAAGACAAATGTTGCTACGGTCGATATCAACAATCCTAACTTTGTCATTGCCTCAGGTGAGCAAAGGAGTCAAGGCATTGAACTCGATATCGCTGGGGAAATCCTTCCCAGCTGGAAAATTATCGCATCTTATGCCTACACTAACTCTGAAGTGACAAAGGATAATAGGATTCCAGTTGGCAACCGATTAAGAAATATTCCCGAACACAGCGCTAGTCTTTGGACGACCTATGAAATTCCACGCGGCGATTTGCAAGGTTTAGGCTTCGGAATTGGATTTACCTTTGTGGGAGAAAGAGAAGGAGATATTGAGAATACCTTTGAGTTGCCCAGTTACTTCGTAACGAATGGCACTATCTCTTACCGACGAGCGAATTGGAAAGCAGCCCTCAGTGTCAAAAACCTGTTCAACGTCGGTTATTTTGAGAGTTCGAGTGGCCTGAGAGCAAGAGGAGCTTACCCTGGTGCTCCGTTGACGGTTTTAGGCTCAATATCAGTGGAATTTTGAGCGGGGAGCCATGAGATGGTAAGTCTTACTGCGTTATGGCAGGCAACCCGTGCAGGTCGGCTGATTCGCCGCAATTATCGTCAGATCAAACAAGCCGTCTTTAGCTGGAGATGGAGTCGCACACTCAAACTCTTGATGCTGGGGATTCTCACGGTCATCTTTATTACCGCCTGTAGTAGCAATGCCTCCAAAAACAGAAGCAGTATCAAGGTAGCGCCGTCTCCTACTAGCGACTGCCAAGTTATCCAGCACGAGGCGGGTGAAACTCAAGTTTGCACTCAGCCACAAAAGGTGGTTGTGTTGGGTCCCCACATGTTGGATATTCTGCTGTCATTGGGTGTGCAGCCTGCGGGTTTTGCGGAGATAGAAGCACTTCAACGCAGCGATTACAATAATCCAGCCGAGCAGATCTCCTATCTAGGCAGCCGAGTGACGAGTCAGCCGATTAATGTCGGTACACGCGGCGAACCCTCCTTAGAATTGCTTACTCAGCTCAAACCGGATCTGATCTTGGGTGAATTTGGGCCGAATCGCGATGAGTATGCCTTGCTTGCACAAATCGCCCCGACGTTATTGTTCAGGGGTTCTAGAAAGGATGACTGGCAGCGAAGCATCCAAGTGATTGGCAAGGCACTGGGACGATCTGAAAAAGCCCAACAAGTGATTGAGGAATACAATCAACGGCTTGCTACAACTCGTACCGAACTAGCGCCGATCGTCGCGGCGCATCCCCAAGCGCTGCTGCTGGCTACGATGGGACTCAAGGAGCAAATTTGGGTGAGCGATCGCACAGACTACGGCGGTGGGTTGCTTGAAGACCTTGGCTTTAAACTCAAGTCCCTTCCAGCCAAGGCTAACCAGAGTATCGGCGTTTCACTTGAAATACTACCCCAGCTAGATTCCGACCTCATTTTCGTTCGAGGCTGGGACTCTAGCCCCGACAATAAGACAGTTAATGCGGCAGATAACCCACTGAAAAATCTTCAGCAGGAATGGAACTCCAATGCGATCGCGCAAACCCTAAACGCTAGCAAACAGGAGCGCGTGTACTTTGTCAACTACTATCTTTGGAGCGTCCTGCGTGGACCAATTGCCGCAGAACTCATCCTAAACGAACTCCGTCATATGATGTCCGCCTAATTACCCTTGTTCCAGACTTAAACACTCAAAAATATCACCGTGCGTACTTTTACGATCATCTGGCTTGGTCAGATGATATCAACGATTGGCACCCGGATGACGGTCTTCGCTATCACACTCTGGGCTTGGGAACTCACCGGATCAGCCACAGGATTAGCCTTGATCGGTTTCTTTTACTTCGCATCCACTATCTCAATCGCTCCGTTTGCAGGGGTAATTGTCGATCGCTCCAATCGCAAGCGGCTGATTATACTCGGCGACACGGTTGCAGGGTTGTCTACGGTCGCCATCTTACTCCTACATCTTGCAGGTCATCTAGAAATCTGGCATATCTACTTACTCGCTATCGTCAACGGACTTTGCAGTCAACTTCAGACCTTGGCATACAGCGTTTCGATCTCGATGCTGGTGCCCAAGCAGCACTACACTCGTGCGATCAGCATGGGTTCAATTCTCAGTTATGGTTCTGAAATTATCGGCCCCGCTTTCGCTGGTGTTCTTTATCCCGTCATCGACTTGACGGGAATTTTGCTGATCGACCTAACCAGCTTTATCCTTTGTATCAGCACAGTCTTTACGGTACACATCCCGCAACCCTTGATGAGTGAGGCGGGACGGCACAGTCGTTCTGGCATCTTCCCAGAGCTAGCCTTTGGCTTCCGCTACATTTTTGCCCGCAAAAGTTTGCTAGCACTCCTGTTATTAGCATCACTCTTTCGGTTCGCTCACGATATTGGTGATTCACTTTATTCACCGATGATTTTGGCTCGTACCAATAGTAACGCCCAGGTTTTGGCAAGTTTGCAAGCGGCGGCGGGAGTCGGTGGCGTAACAGGAGGGCTGGTTTTGAGTGTTTGGGGGGGTTACAAACGCCGAATACACAGTTTATTGTTGGGGATGGCGGGCGCTGGTTTCAGTAAAATTATCTTTGGGTTGGCTCAGATACCGTTGATCTGGATTCCTGCCCAATTTTGCTCATCGTTCAATTTCCCTGCCATCTCTAGCTCTGATCGAGCAATTTGGTTGACCAAAGTCGAGCCAGATTTGCAAGGCAAGGTTTTGGCGACCCACACTCTGATATCCGGATTCTCTCCTGCGGTTGGTCGGTTGCTAGCTGGCCCCCTAGCCGATTACATCTTTGAACCCGCCATGAAGCCCGGAGGCAATTTCGCACCAATTTTCGGTGGGGTCTTCGGCACCCATTCCGGTGCTGGTATGGCATTTTTGTACGTACTCTGTGCGCTGTGCATGTTAGTCGTTGGTCTTGTTGGCTATGCTTTCCCGGTTTTACGTCATGTGGAAGACATCGTGCCCGACCATGACACCAAAGTGGTGTAAGCCTTAGCTAGGATTTTCAGGGCTTAATTCTCAATCGAGATGAACTTAAATGATGAAAAATCTCTCCACCTTGAACCGTTGGGTGATCTGTCCCAAACCTAATCTTCAGGCCAAACTCCGCACAGAATATGGAGTGAGGTTTATCAACAAAAAATTTCTACATAGCCAATTTTTCGGAAAACCGGGAGCGCCTGCCCCTTCAAAGTCGCTGCGCTTCACAGCAGCAGCTTTTGTTGATGGGGGCGGCTATTTCTGGGTGGCGATCGCCAATTTTGCTCCTTTGACCTGACGCAAGCGATCCATTACACCGACTACCTGACCGTGATCGACTTTTTTATCAGCATTCACGATCACGAGGGGTTCGGAGTTCGGCTCCACTAAAGAGCGTACCGCTTCTTCCAGAGCCTCTAACTTAATTGGCTTACGGTTAAGTGCAATCTCGCCATCGGGTTTAATCGACACCGTAATTTTCGTACTGGGTTGGCTTTTTGCCGTTGATGCGCTCGGTAAATTTACGGGTAGCCCTTCCGAACGAGTCAAAGATATGGACGCGACGATGAAAAAAGTCAGGATGGCAAAGATCACATCGATCATCGGCACGATGTTGATCTGGGGCGGAATGTCAGGTTCATCAATGGGTCGCCGCATAAGCCACCTCTCCTTGTTCGGATTGCTCGATATACAGTAGTTCTAGCTGCCCACCATACTCTTGAATTCGGGCAATCTCTCGCATATAACACCCACGAAAGCTATTGGCAAACAACAAGGTAAAGAGCGCAACGATTAAGCCTGTGGCTGTGGAAACCAGCGCTTCACTAATCCCTGCCGTAACGCCTGCCGCCTTGGTTCCACCGACATCACCGAGTGACAGAGAGCCAAAAGCCGTAATCAGACCTAAAACGGTTCCTAACAGCCCCAGCAGGGGAGAAATCGCGATAATCGTGTCAAATACTGTGTTAAATCGCTTAAGTGTTGGTATTTCCGCTTGTATGGCACTGTCCATAGCGAGGCGAAATTTCTCTGGACTGGGGCGCTTTAGCTCCAACGCTTCCAGAAAAATCCGGGCAATGGGTAAATCGGCATTCCTTTTAAGTCCATTCAGAGCCGCGTTTGGATCGTAGGGATAAGTCTTTAGTACTTCTCGGACAATCCGGCGCTGCCGACGATTGACTTGATACCAAAACACGCACCGCTCGGCAATTAGGGCAAGCGCCATAATAGAAAACGCCAAGAGCGGCCAAGCGACGATTCCACAGTCCTGAAACCATTTAATAGCTGTCATGCACTCTCAAAGATAGTAGTTCAAAACTCTCAGTGAGTCTAAAAGCGGATTGTACAAGAAGATGATAATTCTTCTCAATAAAAAATAAATCCGAGCCTGATCATTTGTCAAGTGTTTGAGCCAATAAATTTGGCTGACAGGGGAATGCAAGTAAAGCTTGCAACCTGTAACTCTCTAAGGATATAGGTTTCAATGATGGAAACTAAGAAAGACTATCACGACTGACTCAAGGCTTTTGACTTGACAGAAACAACCTTTTTGTTTTAATGTCTCGAAGCTAATGCAAATAGATTTCAATAAATGGGCAAGCGCAGCTTTGATCGGGTGTCCGGCAAATCATCCCTAATCTGTGGAGAGTTTGTAAGCTGATGTGCAGCTAAATTGCCATAGCGAAATTGTCATAAGGGCTGTGGGGTGTGGGGTGTAGGGTGTGGAAATATGCTTTCTTAAATGCGTCACAGCTTAGTGAGGATGTTAGTCCTCGTGTGAGGGGCACTCAAGTCCCGGACTTCTCACAAGTTGTTGAAAAAACCTCAAAAAAGCAATCGACTTCAACCCAGAACGATTTAGGGAAGAAGCCAAAACTGATTCTTGCTTAGATGCTATTCGGGAAAATCAGCTTTTCAAGAACTTATTGCATCACAATTAACTAATATCAAATACCTCAAGGTTCGCTACAAATCACTCTCCGCGCCCCCATGTCAATCATCTGTCGCAAACTTAAGGAGAAACGATATATAGCAAAAGGCAGGAGGCAGGAGGCAGAAGGTTTTTTACTGGAACGTGGTCGTTTT
>DATNQL010000255.1:0-2149 GCA_036704025.1 Stenomitos sp. | reverse complement strand
TAGTTCATCTGATGATGGGAATTCCTCTATGCTGGGCTTTTACTCTATCTGTTCCAGGATTTTTATTTGCTTGCCGTTATAAATATGCCTATCATCGATATTTGAGACAATTTAAGGATGAAGCCAAAGCACAGGCCGTAGGAGTTAGAGCCAGTACCGCTGACCATGCTATCTACAATGCCATTCTTATCACCTTATCGGTCATACTTCTACTTCTAGCTTAATGAGTTTCATTGGTCGTCAGATCCGTACCGAAGAGTAACCCTTCTTTTCACCCCCAACCCCATTCCTAAGGCGGGACAAAGTTCGGGCTAGGTAGCTTTTGGGTAGTCTAATATCATGTCCGGTTAAACACCCATCGTTAGGATTGACACGGGGACACGGGGACACGGGGACGCGGAGATGTTTTTAGGATGGGTAATTAGACGGACATGATATAAATCAATCTAAACAATAAATATCAAACCAATAGATTACGGGCACTCTAACTCCAAATCTCTCAAGAGACTAAGAGTTACAGTACCCGTTACAAGAGTTCACCATGTTGAACCCCTTAAAATGAAAAAGCCTTCATCGAGGTTCACTCAGATTATCAAGAAGAATCATCTGAGTGAGTGCCACATTTCAACAGCAGCTAGGGATTGCTAGCTTGAGCTGATAAAAGCTCTTTGAGCTTCGCCAATTCACCAGCCCAACGCGGATCAGGTTGAAACCCGCCTGCATCAGAAGTGGTGGCGGCTGCACGTTGGTCATTACCACGCTTGGACTTTTTATTGCCTGAACGACGAGTAGGAGGAGTGTGATTGCTCGCTGAGCGTTGGGGTTCCTCTTCCTCTTGCTGACTCTTCGAGCGTGGTAGAGCTTTTTCTATTTTCAGGGCGCTCTCTTGGAACATGTGACCATTGAATTTCTCAATGATCTGATCGGCCTGTTCATCTGTTGGTACGGTGACAAAGGCAAATCCTCGGCACTTGCCGGTTTTGCGGTCTTTAATCACCTTTGTGGAAACAGAGTCACCGACATCTACAAAAACAGCGTGTAGTTCATCGCGGTTTACTTCTTCTTTTGGTAAATTGCCTACGTAGAGACGAACGGACATGAGAAATACCTCCAGACTTGGATTCAAACAAATTTGTTCGCAGGAGCAGTCATCCTGGCTAAGGATGGATTGGATTGACGAACGGTTCCCACGTCCAGACAATCTCTGACGATCCTTACCAACCTCAACACAACAGACTGATGTAATAAAGCCAAACTCCTATATACCATCCATCCAGGACAATTACGACCCGCATGTAGACCTTGGGTTCGTAAGTGGCAGGATTAAGGTTAATTGTTTCCCTTATTCTGATTATTACAGAATGTTTACACTATTCATAACGTACCACGCTCTCCTGTAGGCAAGCTAGTATAACAGACAGATTTCCGCCTTTAGCTGTAGCTTGCCAAAAAACTATGTAACCAAGGGGGTAGCGAAGGAGAAAGGTCGAGACCCAAACTCACCCCTTGTCAATGCTAACCCAGTAGCGACTAAATGACCTTAGTGGTAATTGACACAAGGAGCAATTAACTTGTTTTCAGGCGGTGTTCGCTTTGGCAGGATGTTGGTTGCCCTGTCTGGCTGGTTATTGTGTAGCTGAATTCCTCAGAGTTGAAGTGCGCTATGCCATTCTAGATGTTCGATGCATCCAACTGCTCTACTATACAGTGAGTAAAATCGGGTATCCGTGCTCATTTTCTGGCTTGACTAATAAAACGAATAGTGTATATTGATGCTGTGGGTGTGAGGAAAAAGGAAAAAAAAGCGCTTGGGGTCGAAACACGGAAAGACTCCTGGGCGCTTTTTTAGTTGAAGCGAATTGGAGGGGTAAGAAGCAATGACTTAGAGCCAGCCATTCGTTAATATCCGTGATACTTTGCCTATAAAATGACCTAAACCGTCTCGTTGGTCAGCACTCTACCATTTTTCTCAACAGCAAGATGTCAATCCGAGAACTCTCCGTCCGACTCAGACTTGAAGTTGTCATTTTGTGGCACAAAATCAGGCTCTTGGCGAAATATAAGCAAAAATTTTATTGGAAACTCATCTGGGTAGAGCTGCTCAATTTTCCGAGTCGATTATTCGGCTAGGGCAATTCGCCTGTTTTAG
>DATNQL010000254.1:0-2979 GCA_036704025.1 Stenomitos sp. | reverse complement strand
GAGCGCGTCCTCAAGGCTTTGCCCCAGGCAAAAAGATCAAAACGTGGAAAGCGAGTCCGCAGATTTTCCCCACGGAACTGTCCAAGGGAACGGAACAACAGCTCAAAGACGCGGTGAATTTTGCCGTGAAACGGTACGGTGAGCGTAGTTTACCAGAGCTAGAAGCTGACGAAAAGATCGCGGTGGCGGCAGAAAAGGCACCGACCGATGACCCGGTGATTCAACAGTTGCGGGAGGTTTATAAAGCCATTCGCCACGAATATGAACAGCTTACATCCCGTGAGCATGATGAGGTGGTGAAACTCGGCGGTTTGCATGTGATTGGTACAGAACGCCATGAATCCCGGCGGATTGATAACCAGTTGCGGGGACGTGCCGGACGGCAAGGCGACCCCGGTTCGACCAAGTTTTTCCTGAGTTTGGAAGACAATTTGTTGCGGATTTTTGGGGGCGATCGGGTGGCAGGATTGATGAATGCCTTCCGCGTCGAGGAGGATATGCCCATCGAGTCCAAGATGCTCACTCGTTCTCTAGAAGGGGCGCAGAAAAAAGTCGAAACCTTCTACTACGACACCCGGAAACAGGTGTTTGAGTACGACGAGGTGATGAACAACCAAAGACGGGCAATTTACGCTGAACGTCGCCGGGTGCTAGAAGGGTTAGACCTGAAAGAACAAGTGATTCAGTATGCTGAACGGACAATGGATGACATTGTTGAAGCTTACGTGAATCCGGACTTACCCCAGGAAGAGTGGCAACTGGATCAGTTGGTGGCGAAGGTTAAAGAATTCGTCTACTTACTGCAAGACTTAGAGCCACAGCATCTTGATGACATGAGTGTCGCGGAAATCAAAACCTTCATGCACGAAGAAGTCCGTAAAGCTTATGACATCAAGGAATCCCAGGTGGATCAAATTCAGCCGGGATTGATGCGACAAGCGGAACGCTTTTTCATCTTGCAGCAAATCGACACCCTCTGGCGGGAGCATTTGCAGTCGATGGATGCTCTGCGAGAGTCGGTGGGATTGCGCGGTTATGGTCAAAAAGACCCCTTGATTGAGTACAAACAGGAAGGATATGAAACCTTCTTAGAGATGATGATTGACATCCGTCGCAATGTCGTGTACTCCTTGTTCCAGTTCCAGCCCCAAGCTCAACCACAAGCGGTTTAACGATTCAATCGTCTTGGGTAAAGGAGTTTGTTGACCATCCCCTGACTTAAAGTTGGGGGATTTTTGATGAGGGAATAATAGCCAATTCGGGTGATAGAAGCGAATTGGGTGTTATCCGTTTTCAGCAATCTGCATGGACTGTTCAAACGCTAAACGCTGTTCAGCATTGTGCAAAAAGTATCCGCCGATCATCGCTGCTACTAAGAGCTGTCCTAGGTATTCACGACTCGTCGTAATTGTCACATCAAAGGCTTCAGGCGGTAAGGTTCCTAACATGCCGATGATGTTGCTTTCTATTACCTTAGCAGCTTCTGAAGAAGGCTCTGAGAGTTGAGCGATCGCTTCAGGATGCAGCGATTGGATGTATTGTCCAAGTCCAGCGCTACCTGTTGGGTCGCTATCAAAGAACTTTGGTAATGGATGTGGCAGATTGCTCATGATACTCATCCAAAAGAATAGACTTGTTGAGATTTCTACACATTAGCGACTCCTTTGCGGCTTCATCCTCATCCCAGAGCAAGTATTTAGTTCCACGTCTTTTGGAGGATGAGCAGACGTTCGTTTTTACAACGTGCCATCTTCGGGAGGTGCGGCTACAGGCAGTACAGGCAGATCGCTGTCTGGCGTGCGCGTCGGTACGCCCAATTGCTTACGAGCACTATCCTCTGCTAGCTGTCGATCTTGTGCCGTCTCAAACTGCCTTTCATCGAGCAAATAGGGGTTCCGTGCCGCTTCATCTCGGCTAGGCGGAGCGCCATTTTTCCATCGGTATTTATAATCCATGAGTTCAAACGCAGGTAAACCTACGCCTCTATTCCTGTAGTTTTAATCGTAGATGTGCGGTGAAGGTTCTGCTTCTACTCTTAGGATGAGGTGTACTGAGTCGGTTTTTGGCGGCTGCAATAAATGACGAATAGTGTAAATAATCCGATGCCCGCTAGATATTTGAGCGGGCTGGGAACGACTGGGCTGGGTGAGTAAAAACCCTCAATCGTACCAGCAATAATCAGCATCGGGACAATGCCAAACATTAACTGAGCCGCTTTGTAACCATAAAATTTTAGCGCCTCAACGCGGGTATATTGACCCGGAAATAGCATTCCTCTGGCGATGAGTAAACCAGCGCCACCCGCCAGAAAAATCGCCGGTAATTCCAGGGAACCGTGAGGAAAAACGAACGCCCAGAAGGGGTAAGCTAAGTTATTTTGTCCGACTAATGTAGCGATCGCACCAATTAGCAGTCCGTTGAAGGCGAGGATAAAGACGGTAAAAGTCCCCGCCGTAATTCCACCGGCAAGAGCCTTAAAACTCACCGATATGTTATTAATCATAATATTGCTGGATTCTACAGGTTCTTTGCCCAAAATCGAACCCATCCATAATTCGTGGCGATCACGCACCTTCTCAATTAACGATTCAGGAACAATCAGGGACATAAACATTGGATCTTGCCAAGAAAACCACCAGGCAATGAGGACTCCCAGCAGAAAAATAGCTGTCGCCAGAGCCGTATAGCCTAATGTTTCTTGTACGATAGCGGGAAAGCCCCAACGACCAAACTCCATCACGGCTTGCCATTCTTGGCGGCGCGAACCTTGATAAATTTGGCTATAGCTACGAGAAGTGAGTTGCTGCAAGTTTTGCACCAGAATATTGCCCACTTGGTTCGTGCGCGCCCTTGCCAAATCCGCCGAAACCGAGCGATATAAGCTAGCCAGTTCCCTAATTTCAGATGCCTTCAACGACTTCAGTCCTTTTTTCTCCACTTGTCTCAGGAGAGCATCTAATCTTTGCCAGTTTGCTTCTC
>DATNQL010000253.1:0-11415 GCA_036704025.1 Stenomitos sp. | reverse complement strand
ATTTTTGGGACTTATTAATAAGCAAATATTATCCTTTGTCTAAGGCAATCAGCTTTTTTACAGTTCCCTCAAAACGGTATCATAAACTACTATTTTTTAACGATCACAGAAGTTTTCGGTCTACTGAAATTCAGAGGATACAATTGTCATGCCGCCTTGCTTGCCCACATCAACCGATGAAGCTGAAAGTGGTGCTAATTTCTCTATGCTAAAAGAAGGATTTCAATCACTCCACCCCCTGGTTGAGTAGATATAGTCGATTTCTCAGGTGAATGTAGACCTTTGGCAAACAGTACGAAGCGGCAAGAACAGATCGAGCAAGTTGTCGTCACAGCGCAGCAAATGCGCGAGATTGAAGGGCGCATTTTTGAGGCGGGAATGCCTGTTGCCGCGTTAATGGAAAAAGTGGCTGGGTTGATTTCCCAGCGCATTCAGGCGCTTTATCCCCTTTCTCATTATCACCGTGTCGGCGTATTAGTGGGGCCAGGTCATAATGGCGGAGATGCTGCGGTGGTAGCACGAGAGCTGCATTTACAGGGTTATGAGGTACTGATTGATCGCCCGATCGCAAAACTCAAGGAACTCACCTCTAGCCATACCCAATATGTCGCTAGTTTGGGCATTCCCGTTTACGAGCAGATTGAGTCGTTGCAAAACTGTGACCTGATTATTGATGGGTTGTTTGGGTTTGGTCAAACGCGAGCGCTTTCAGGTCCCCTCGCGGATGCTGTTAACCGATTAAATCAGGGGTCGCAACCCGTTATCAGTATTGACCTCCCTTCAGGCATCCATACCGATACGGGAGAAGTGCTGGGAACAGCCGTTCGGGCAACCCGCACCTTTTGCTTAGGATTATGGAAACTGGCCTTTCTGCAAGACCAAGCCTTGGAGTATATCGGGAAAGCCGAGTTAATTGATTTTGGCATCCCAGCCCAGGATGTCTGGGCAATCTTGGGACAGCCGGCAGGATTGCTACGCATGACAGCCACTGTGGCGCGAAACTATCTGCCCTTGCCTCGCCCAGCCGTTACCTATAAATATAAAGAAGGGCACCTGCTGTTAATTTGCGGCTCACGTCGGTATGCGGGAGGAGCTATTTTGACGGGATTGGGAGCGCGTGCTAGTGGGGTGGGGATGCTCTCGATCGCTGTTCCTGAATCGCTCAAACCTTTGCTGGTCAGTCATTTACCCGAAGCACTGATTATCGGTTGCCCGGAAACTCCAGAAGGTGCGATCGCTCATTTACCCGAAGCCGTAGACTTGGAAAATTACAGTGCGATCGCTTGTGGCCCTGGCTTGACACGAGAGGCTAAACCTATTGTCGCTGCCGTAATCGAGGCTCAATGTCCTTTAATTCTCGATGCAGATGGCTTAAATATCCTTGCTGAACTCAGAACGATCCCAACCTTGTTGAGGCGTAAGACGCCCACCGTGTTAACCCCTCATGCGGGTGAATTCAAGCGTTTATTCCCGGACTCAGCGGGTTTGCTTCCAGACCGAGTCAGTGCCGTTTGGAAGGCGTCCCAATTGAGTCGGGCCGTGGTGTTGTTAAAAGGAGCAAGAACGGTGATCGCTCATGCTGGAAGCTCTGTGTGGCTGATTCCTGAGAGTACACCTGCTCTGGCTCGTGGGGGTAGTGGGGATGTTCTCACGGGATTAATTGGGGGTCTAGTGGCTTATCCATCCTTGAGTGAACAGCCTTTAGAAGCCATTGTCGCAACGGCGGCTTGGTGGCACGCTCAAGCGGGGATTTTAGCCGCACAGGAGCGGACGGAGTTAGGGGTGGATGCGTTTACCTTAACGCAGTATTTGATGCCAGTGGTGCGATCGCTCTGTTTAGGGTAATCAGGCGAACTCGATGAAGGGATGGCGTAGTTTAGGCGATCGCACCTCCGATGAATGTGAAGTTTTTTAACATCTCGCATAATTTTTCCGTAAACGCCTGATGTATCCATAGAGGCATTCGATCTGCTTGATAGAAATAACCCACCCATCAAAATTCCTCTCAAGCTTTCAAAATTGTAGGAAAACATTTGCTTTGCCGATCTCGGATTTTAGGTAAACAAAACCCACGCCCCTATTCTTATTCAGGGAGCCAATCTACAACTTCTTTTTCATGCATAGGTGACTCAGTGCTGGAGGTAAATATTAGTACCAGATAGCCAGGTTTGACTGGAAGGAAATAACTTCTAGTCGATGAGGGTGGCATCGCCTTGAATGGATGCGAGCGCCCATCCACAGTCACTGTGTAAATTAACTTCTACTCAATTCATTCCTTTTAAATTTATGTTCCTCGAAACATCATCATCGGAAACTCTCGGCTCTCTATCTTCTGATACCTTAAAACACTTGAATTTAGCCTACCTAGGGTTCTTAGGCTCAGATTTATCGTCGCTAGAACTGAGCGACCTAGGGAGAGGGAACAAGCTAGGGGGAAGTTCGAGTTCTCTCGACCCCTTGACCGTCGCTGCTTCTGAAAATAGCCTAGAGACCACTTACACCATTGAACAGTTCAATTACTCTCTCATTGATAGCCAAGCCTTCATTAGCGGCATCCAGGGAACCAAGTGGAACGACCTAAATGGCAACGGAGTCAAGGATACAGGAGAAGCGGGTCTAGCGGGTTGGACAATTTACCTCGACCAGAATAAAAATGGCACGTTAGATACAGGTGAAACATCCACGGTGACCGATGCTAACGGGAATTACAGCTTCGCAGGCTTAGCCGCAGGCACTTATACCGTAGCTGAGGTGATGCAATCGGGTTGGCAACCGACTTCTCCAGGGGCTGTGAGCAACGGCAGTTTTGAAACTGGGAGTTTAACGGGTTGGAACACCATAGGCACGACCAATGTCCAGACGGCGTCCTATGGTGTCACCCCCACTCAGGGGAGTTACCAGGCGTTGCTGACTAACGGTGTTGGTTCTGTAACGGATTCCCAGTTGGAAAGTTTCCTCGGATGGTCTGCCGGAACTTTGGATGGCATGGGTAATGGCAATGCCACTCAAGGTTCGGCGATGCAGTTGTCAACCATTACGGTAGCTGCTGGAACCACGTTGACCTTTGATTGGAACTTCCTGACCAACGAGGCGACACCCAGCAGCTACTACAATGATTTTGCCTTCGTCTCCATTAACGGCTTAGCGGAACTAGCCGACACCAACAGTACCTTTGCTCTATCTCCAACCATTTTCAATGAACAGACAGGATACAAGCAGTTCTCTTATACTTTCACGGCAGCAGGTACCTATAGCATCGGGCTTGGAGTCGTCGATGTAGGAGATTCATCGGTTGATTCAGCATTGGTGGTTGACAACGTTGCTCTCAACGCGACTCAGGTCGTGAATCTCGCTGCGGGTCAGACGGCGAAGAACATCAACTTTGGCAGCAAATTGGTGTCAGGTGATAACAACCCAACTGGCAAGATTGAGGGAATTAAGTGGAACGACCTGAATAGTAACGGGGTGAAGGATACAGGAGAAGCGGGTCTGGCAGGTTGGACAATTTACCTCGACCAGAATAAAAATGGCACCTTAGACACCGGTGAAACATCCACGGTGACCGATGCTAACGGAAATTACAGCTTCACAGGTTTAGCCGCAAACAATTACACCGTGGCTGAGGTGATGAAGTCCGGTTGGCAGCAAACCTCTCCTGGTGCGGTGAGCAACGGCAGTTTTGAAACTGGAAACTTTACGGGTTGGACGACTCAGGGTAATACCAATATCAAAACCACTTATTCTGGCATTAATCCCACCCAAGGAAGCTACCAAGCCTTAATTACCAATGGGGGCGGTTCTGTCAGCGATGCCAATTTGGAAAGTTTCCTGGGGTTGTCAGCCGGAACACTAGATGGCATGGGTAATGGCGATGTCACTGAAGGTTCGGCGATTAAGTTATCAACCATTACGGTAGCGGCTGGAACTACCTTGAGCTTTGATTGGAACTTCCTTACCAATGAATCAACACCCAGCAGTTATAACGATTTTGCCTTTGTTTCCATCAATGGCTTGAAGGAACTGGCGGATACGAGCAGTACTTTTGTCATGCCTTCTGGCTCTGTGAAACAGACTGGGTACAAACAATTCTCCTACACCTTCACCACAGCAGGCACTTATACCATTGGTCTTGGGGTCGTCGATGAAGGGGATGGAACGGTTGATTCGTCACTATTGGTCGATAATTTTTCGCTGACACCCAATGGAGTTTATCAAGTAAATCTCGCTTCAGGTCAGACGGTGAACAACATCAACTTTGGTAGCAAAGGCGTATCCGTCCTCGCTGAACCTGACGACACCATTCCGAGTGCGATTGACAGCGGACTGAGTTCATCTAATTCGGGTCCTTTTAAGGACAAAGGTGCGATCGGTGACAATCCTAACGTGGCGTCAGGTCTTGATGTAGACTTCGTCAAGTTCGATCTGAAGGCAGGCGACAAAGCCACAATCGACATTGACACCAATCCACTTGCCTCCTCATTAGATTCCTATGTGCAGGTTTTTGACTCGGCAGGAAATCTAGTGGCTTTTAATGATAATGGTATGGTCTCTGGTGAAACCTCTTCCTTAGATTCTTTCCTTGAGTTCACCGCGACCACGGCTGGCACCTATTATCTAGCTGTGAGTGGTAAAGGAAATTCATCCTACAACCCCTTTGTACAGGGTAGTGGTACTTCAGGAAGTACTGGCAGTTATAACCTAGAACTTTCGGTGATTCCCAAGTTCAGCAGTAACTTTGGCTATGGTTTGGTTGATGCCGCAGCGGCTGTAGCGAGTGCGACGGGACAGAACAATTCCTTCCCTGATGTTGACTATTTTGGTGGGGAGAAGGATTGGGGAATCAATGCGGTTAAGGCTCCCGAAGCTTGGGCAAAAGGGTTCACGGGTAAAGGCCTCGTTGTCGCCGTCATCGATACGGGCGTTGACTACAAACACCCTGATTTAGATGCCAATATCTGGGTTAACACGGGTGAAATTGCTAACAATGGTATTGATGATGATGGCAACGGCTATATAGATGATGCCAATGGTTGGGATTTTGTAGATGGCGATAACGATGCCATGGATTTGAATGGTCACGGCACCCATGTATCAGGTACGATTGCTGCTGAAAAGAATGACTTTGGAGTCACTGGCGTTGCCTACGATGCCAAAATTATGCCGGTGAGGGTACTGGATGCAGATGGCAGTGGGTCTATGTCCAACGTTGCTGCTGGCATTAAATATGCCGCCGATAATGGTGCTGATGTCATTAACCTCAGCTTAGGAGGAGGATATTCTTCTGAGATTGAAGATGCCGTTAAATATGCCACAGCTAAAGGTGTAGTTGTGGTTATGGCAGCAGGAAATGAATATAGCAGTCAACCGGGTTTTCCGGCGAACTTGGCAAACCAATGGGGTGTTGCCGTTGGAGCCGTTGATAATACCAACAAGATGGCTGGCTTTTCTAACAAGGCAGGAAGCACGGAACTAGATTACATCGTGGCTCCGGGTGCTGGAGTTTACTCTACAACCCCAGATAACACCTATAGCACCTTTAGTGGCACATCAATGGCTACTCCTCATGTCGCTGGTGTCGCAGCACTCATCTTGAGTGCTAATCCTAACCTCACGGCGGCTGAAGTTGAGAGTATCTTGACGGAAACAGCAAACCCGACAGGTGTTACTGTCTAGCAAAAGTTAATTGGGTAGGGAGGAGAACATTTCTTCTCCCTGCGATAAGCTGATGTGCAGCTAAATTGCCATAAGGGGTGTGGGGTGTGGAAATAGGCTTTCTTAAATGCGTCACAGCTTACCATCGGAAAAATTCCTGTGGATTAGGCAACATAGCTCACTTCTTCATTCGGATTCTAAAGGGTTAACTGGTATTTTTTGGTTTGAGTTTACTTGATTATCATCTAACCGAAAATCCCTCACTAAATCGGCGAGTGACAGGCTCAATTAAAAACGTCAAAATAGACTTTTTCCGGGTAACAATCTCGCCCGTGGCTGCCATCCCCGGAGTAAAAGCAACTTCTTGACCCCGCACATTGAGGGAATGTTGATGTAGTTTAATTCGAGTGGGAAAAACTAAACCTAATTCCTTATCAATAATTGCATTGGGGCTAACTTTAACCACTTCTCCTTCAATGGTGCCAAATTCTTGAAAGGAAAAAGCTGCCATCTTGACTTTCGCTTTCATTCCTTGCCGAATAAATCCAATATCCCGATTGAGAATTTTAACCTCTAACACCAATTCTTCACCCTGTGGAAGAATAGAGAGTAATTCTTCACCCGCTTGTACAGGTCCCTTCGTGGCTTTGATGCTGTAAACAGTACCCGCAACTGGAGCTTCAATTGTTTCCCGTTCTTGTTGCTTTTTCGCCTGTTCTAGTTCACCTTCAACTGTTGTTTGTTCTTCTCGGCGCTTGTTGAGTTGAGTGAGAATTTCACTATTACGCTCTGCCTCAACACGGGTAGAATCATTCCGAGCTTTTTGATAAGCTTCTTGAGCTTGGCGGATTTCTTGCGCTTGGGTGGCGATATCTTTCTCGAATGAGGTTACTTTATCTTGAGCTTCGGTGACGCGATCGCTGGCATTCGTAATCTCAGATTGCGTCCTCGTCACATCCGCTTGCGCTTTCACCAGTCTATCTTGAGCCTCCAAGTAATCGAGTCGAGGCACAGCACCGGAATTCACGAGTGGTTTGTAGGACTCTACCCTTTTTTCGGCGTTGGCAAGGTTTTCTTGGGTTTTTGGCAGCAGCTTTTTGGCGTTGGCGAGGTTGGTTTGGGAATTGGTAAGGTTGATTTTGGCATTGGCGAGGTTGTCTTGCAATCGGGTGAGACGAACTTTGGCGGCATCAATCGCCGCCTGTTGACGATTGGCTTCGGCAATGGCGGCGGCTTTAGCGGCTTCAAAGTTGCGTAGACGAGAGGTGAGGAGTTCGTCTTGCAAGGAGGTTCCGGCGCTTGTCTCTCCCTTGCGTTCAGCGTCGAGACGACTTAAATCTTCTCCGATCAGTTTGGCGGATTTGGCGAGGCGGTCAACTTCGGTTTGGGGGAGGGCGGAATCTCGTTCGACGAGGATTTCACCTTTTTGCACGCGATCGCCTTCTTTAACCTTCACCTCCCGAATCGTACCATCACCGAGCGATCGCACGGGTCGCACTTGGGTCGAAGCCAGCAATTCTCCTTGCCCTACAGCCACTTCGTCCACTTGGCTAAAGTGCGCCCAAGCGATTGTGCCCAACACCAACAGACTAATACTACCTGCTAACAATCGAGTGTAGAGGGGTGGTAGTTCTTGTACCGCTTTACCGAGTTCGTAAGATAACTCGTCTTCCGGGTGGGCAAATCGTTCTCTCGTCTGTCGAGATTGAGCTGGAGAAGAGATTAGGGGAAATTGCATAACATTTGATGCTGATTTAAATGAGTTTTCTCTTAACAATGAATGGGTAATTGGTAATGGGTAATTGGTAATTGGGGAAGAGAGCTTTTTCTTGTTGGTTGCGAACGATAGGTTAGTGGCTTTTTGTCACGACTCTCAACAAAATAATTATTCGTAGGGTCGGCAATCAATCTCAAGATTGAAAAGCTGAAGTCATCGTTACTTAACGTTGCCTATCCTTTTTGCTTACATTTTACACAATTGACTTAAAAACTGGCGATCACTCCATCTCTACGGCGATCACCAGCACCATCCATGAATCCTTCATCCGTTTCTTGTACCGTATGCACGCCACCAAAAAATAAATTGTGTTCTTGCCATCTCACTAACTGTTGATTAGCAGGAAGTCGTAGTTTGTTAACGTCCTCCTCTGCCAATCCAGGCTCAATATTAAAAATATTATTTTCCCAGTGAATTCGTGGACTATCTACGGCTTGTCTAACAGGCATTTTAAAATCTAAAATATTAGAAATTACTTGTAAAATTGCCGTTCTAATTCGTTTAGATCCACCTGTTCCAAGTACAATTTCGGGTTGATTATTCTTCAATACTATGGTAGGAGCCATCATGGAAGAAATTCGCATGTTTTCTTTCCACTGATGAAATCCATGAGGATTAATATCCTCCTCACCCAACATATTATTAACCATAATTCCCGTCCCAGGAATGACATATCCAGACCCCTCACCATTAGAAGTTGTCACGCTAGCCGCATTTCCGTCCCCATCTAAAACACTAATATGAGTTGTACTTCCCCATTTATTAACCGTGCCTGTTAACTGGTTCATATAGGGAAAAACATGTTCATCCGCTAAGAATTGTTCAGCGACATTTTCTTGATAAAGATTAGAATCATATCCATCCTTTCTAGCTTCATTGGTCAAACGCATGACCTGAGCCAGACATTCTAAGTGGGGAAGACTCCCGAATTTAAATTGAGATAAATCAATGTTTGATAGCAGCTTTAAAGCAAAAGCAATTAGAATACCTCCTGAACTGGGAGGTGGATTAGTCAGAAGTGTATTACCCCGATAATCAATGATTAGCGGCTTTCTTTCGATGACTCGATAATTTCTTAGATCTTCTAAGGTTAAGTATCCTCCTAAATCTTGACAATCTTGCACTAACTGATGAGCAATTTCTCCTTGATAAAATTCTTTTATACCTTTTTGGGTTAAATAGGATAAAGTATCGGCAAAATCGACCATCTTTATTATCCCTTCCGGCTCCATTGGCTCACCCGTTAGGGAAAAAACTGGTTGACCAGCTTTCTGGGTGGTAATAATCGGCTTAAGAATTTCAGCTAAACAATAATATTGAAATCGATTTAATTGAATACCATTTCGGGCATAATCAATAGCTGGATCGGCAACGGCATGGAAAGGCAATCTACCGAGTTTTTGTTGAACGTGAAACACTCCGGCAATGTTTCCGGGAACGGCCATAGAACCCAGTCCAATATGAAACTCCTGCACGGCAACTCCAAAATTGACTTCCACTGGGTAAAAGTTAATCTCGCTCAAATTTTTTTTACGACGCGGGGTTTGAGAAAAAAAATCAAAGAGAATGTTTTGGTTCTCCTGCGTATGCGCTAAGAGAAAACCTCCACCCGCCGCCGAAGTCAGTCCTGGTTCGGTCACAAAAGAAGCAAGAATAGCGGCTGCTGCGGCATCAAATGCATTCCCACCGTTGCGAAACATTTCAATCCCAGCTTCGGCTGTCTTTTCATGCCCAGCCGCAATGACACCGCGAGTTTTTGGGTTCATAAATTTTGATATCCTCAAGCAAGAACACGGCAACTTATTGGATTGATAGAATGATTCATTCCCTGATTTTATTAATCAGGATGCCATCTTAGGCGATCGCATCTTGACAACGCTATGACTCACAATCGTTTCTATCACATTGGCTTTGGGCGAGATGACATTGGCTCATACCCTCCCACTATCGCTTTATTATCCGGCGATCCAGAACGCGCCCGTCTAATTGCTGAAGAACATTTGCAGGATGTACGCTTATTATCGGAAAATCGCGGGCTGAATAGTTATGTGGGTTGCTTACCAAACGGTCGTCCAGTCTTATCGGCTACCAGTGGCATGGGTGCGCCTTCCCTGAGTATTGTAGTGAATGAGTTGGTGCAAGTTGGAATCCGGCAAATGATTCGGATCGGGACTTGTGGTTCAATTCAACCCTATGTGCCAGTCGGGACACTTGTAATTAGCAAGGGAGCATTGTGTCGGCAGGGGGCGGCAAATGATATGGCTCCGATTGAGTATCCCGCCGTCGCTGACCCATTTCTCACGGTAGCCTTAGTTCAGGCCGCACAGGCATTAAACCTTGAGCATTATCTAGGAATTACGGCGTCGGTGGATACGTTTTACGAAGGACAGGAACGCACCGATTCAGCTAATCCCTATTTAATGCGATCGCTCCAAGGTATCACAGAAGAATATCGCCGTTTGAATGTGTTGAATTATGAGATGGAATGCGGCACTCTATTTAAGATGGCGGGAGTGTATAATTTTGCCGCTGCTTGTGTTTGTGGCGTAGTGGCTCAGCGCAGCGTTGATGAGAAGGTTATTCTGGAACAAAAAGACGTTGCGGTGAAAAAGGCGATCGCAGTGGCTATACATGCGGCTACAGGTTTAAATCTCAAGAATTAAACGGTTGAAACAACGACTCGATACATTATTAGTAGAACTTGACCTTTGCTCATCACGACAACTGGCGCAACGGCTCATTCGTGCGGGTGAAGTGAGGGTAAACCAGCAGGTGATTGATAAACCGGGAACTGAGGTTGACACCACCGCAGAAATTCAAATTAAACAGAAATCCCCTTATGTTTCCAGAGGTGGGGAAAAGCTTGCCAAAGCCCTAGAAGAGTTTGATATTCCTGTGGAAGGGCGCATCTGTCTCGATGGGGGTATCTCAACCGGTGGCTTTACCGACTGCTTGCTGCAAGCTGGAGCCAAACAAGTTTACGGCGTGGATGTGGGTTACGGGCAAGTTGCCTGGACGTTGCGGAATGATCCACGGGTCATTTTGAAAGAACGCACCAATCTGCGCCATCTGCAATCGGCTGAGTTGTATGGTGATGCCCAGCCTGCGGATTTGGGCGTTGTGGATGTTTCGTTTATTTCCCTGACGAAAATTCTAGAAGCGTTTTGGCATCTACTACAACCACCGCGTGAGGTGGTGTTGCTGGTGAAGCCACAGTTTGAGGTGGGGCGCGAACGGGTTGGGAAAAAAGGGGTGGTGCGCGATCCGAATGACCATGCTTTGGCGATCGCACAAGTTTTACAATCGTCCCAAAACCTAGGCTGGGCCTACAAGGGCTTAACGTGGTCGCCCCTCACCGGCCCTGCGGGTAATATCGAATACCTTCTCTGGCTAGGAATGGAAAGCCAAAACCCCATTCCTGATTTGGCGGCAATTCAACAGATCACCCAATCCGCCATTTTTTACTTTCGGTCTACCTCATCTTCGTGAAGTTTTCTGTTAATCTCGCTACATTTCCCTGGAAAGCATGTGAAATTAAGAACAGAGGAACGTTTTAATCCTAAAGCAGAGAGCAATACGATGAATACACAAGAACAAGCGCGGGAGTTAGCCACACAGGAACGTCAGCATAACGAACATCTCAAAGAATCTATGCTGAATCGGGCAGAGGCACAGGTGCGGAATCCGGAAGAAGATAACCTGATGGAACAACAGGCACGGGAGTTAGTGGCCCAGGAACGTCAGCAAAATGAACATTTAAAAGAATCCATGCTGAACCGTGCAAAAGCTGAAATAGATTCTTCTGGTGATACCGCCGACCGTTCCGCCCCATAAAGCGGGAACCCTTCAAGTGTTAGAAAAAAGCCGATATTAAATTAACGTTAATTCATAGAAGAGCCTGCTGAAGCAGGCTCTTTTGATCACTCCGCTTCAAAACTTTAGCCGCCCCCTTATATCATGTCCGTCTAATTACCCATAATAAAAAC
>DATNQL010000252.1:0-4739 GCA_036704025.1 Stenomitos sp. | reverse complement strand
TAAAAAATGTTTGTCCTTTGATCGTCTCTCCGGCAACGGGTAACCGAGGGGTTTTGGTCACCAAATCCATGTTGATGCTACCGAAGACAAGAATTGATTTCATTGGAAGTATGAAGCGTACAAACTCAATACATCTAGTTCAATAGCTTGAAGCAAAAAAGGAGAAAGGGTGTCAAATAACAGACTTTCTCCTTGAGGGTTTATTCTTGTTGGAGCAATTCAATCGCTTCGTCACACCAAGTCATCCAATCTCTCTCGTAACCGATGCCTTTGCGGAGAGTCAGATAATGAAACTTGTTGGCTTGGGAAAGGGATTGAGGATTTTGAAAGAATTGCTGTTCTATATCTTGATAAGTCTTCAATCGTTCCTGGTGAA
The DNA here is from genome assembly GCA_036704025.1 of Stenomitos sp. Lineage (GTDB taxonomy): Bacteria > Cyanobacteriota > Cyanobacteriia > Cyanobacteriales > Coleofasciculaceae > Allocoleopsis. Next base: position 4,363 of record DATNQL010000252.1, on the reverse strand, counting down.
GTTGGCGATGACGCTCTAACTCTTCCAAAATCATCTTTTGAGGTGCCAAGTAGCCAGCGAAGATTTTAACCAATAAATCGTCTTTGATGGGAGTCGGTTCCCCCGGTTGAACCATCCACTCAATTAACTGCTGCTTTCCGAGTTCTGTAACGCTGTAGAGCTTTTTATCGGGGCGGTTGTCTTGAGCAATAACCTCTGCACTAATCCAGGCTTGCTCTTCGAGTTTGGTGAGTTCCCGATAAATTTGCTGGTGGGTAGCTTTCCAAAAAAAACCGACGGAAGACTCAAATCGCTTTCCCAAGTCATAGCCACTCGCGGGGCATTCAATCAGGGATACCAAAATCGCGTGCGCGATCGCCATAACTCTAATTACTCGTCAATGCAACTTTTTGAGTATACCTGTTGCTTTTGGGAAATTGGGAATAGGTAATCGGTAAGCGGCTTTTACTCCCATTACCCATTACCCATTACCCATTACCCAACCCATTCTTTAAGAATGTACTGACACGACAGGTTCCAAACCCAACTGACTCATCAGGCGATCAATGTCAAAGTACTGCTCCATCAGTTGTTGAATACACTGCACTTTGATGGGTTCGTGGAGGCGCACTTGACCAAAGGCACGGTCAATAATTTCCACGGTGGTGAGTGTATCTAAATCAACCGACAAAACAGGGATTTCTAACTCTTCAGCGCGGTTGAGGATAAAGGGTTGGGGTGGCAAGTGACCGGTGAGGATAAGGCACTGAGTCGAGGTTTCGAGTGCTGCCATTTGAATGTCTGCGCGATCGCCTCCTGTTACTACTGCCATATTATTTCGCTTGCGGAAATACCCAAGAGCCGCATTAACATTCATTGCTCCAATTGTCAAGCTCTCTACCATCAAATCCAAGCGATCAGAACGACAAAGCACTTCCGCTTGCAACTGATGTACCAATTCTCGAACGCTGACACTCCGTAAGAGTTGACTTCTGGGTAACATTCCCAACACGGGAATCCCCTGACGTTCTAGAAAGGTTCGCACGGTTGATTGAGCCATAGACAGTTGCTCAGGCGGAATATCGTTAATCACCACTCCCAGTAAATGCTTACCCAGACGTTCTTTAGCCGACAACAGAGTTTCTACAATTAAAACAGAGTGAAATCGAGCCACAAGCAGGACCGTCGCATCAATTTCTTGAGCGACTTCCAGCAACGATAAGTCGAACAAACTGCCCTCACTCAGAGTTCCCGGTCCCTCCAACAACATTAAATCGCCATTGGGTTCTTGGATATACTGTTTTAGAGATTGACGGTAATTCGTTGAGTCCTCTCCCCGCAGGCGTTTTTGAATTGCCTCAGCATCCAAAGAAAGGAGAGGGGAACAGACCCGCTTGGGGGGCAAATGGAGTATCTCTGTGATAAATCGGACATCTTGTTCCATGGCCTCCGGTCGATCGTCTTTCAGACAGGTTCCTAGGGGTTTCCCGTAGGCGATGTCCAGCCCTTTTTGTTTTAACTGATGGGCAACGCCCAAGATTGTCGCTGACTTACCGCAGTAAGCTTCTGTTGACCCGACCAGCAAATATTTCGCGGATTTTGTCACCCCTTCTTTCGCTCCTAATCAGTTTCAAATAGTGCTTACTCGTCAATGCGTAGCAGCTTGCGATAAAATGCCTGAGAAAAATCTGACAGGCGCGATCGCTTGAAATTCATAATTACTTCAATTAAGTAATTGATAAACTCAGAATTTGCCATAGTGACTTCGTAACTGAGGTCGGCATTGCCATCAAACTGTAATCGGCAACGAGTCAGTTCCGACGGAAGCTTGGAGACGAACCAGGTAGCGACAAAGGGGATGCTCTCACCACCTTCTATCCGGCGGTGACCTTCAAGAGACCCCTGTTGGTACAAGCTAATGGCTAAGGGTAAGACGTTGCGCTTTGCACCCTGATAGTAGGGCATGTAAACACCAACGGCTGCTTTGTCGGCAGGCTGAAGTTTTTCGATGGACATACGCGAATCTTTATAAACGTCCGTTAAGGAGAGCGTGCTGGATGCTCACTGGCTCTCAAGCCTAGTGAGAGAACAGGGATTAGGCAAAGGGCATTATTGCAGGAAAACTACTCATTTTGATAATTGTATGTTTTCTCGTCTAAAGGTAATATTCTCATTTAAGCATTTGGGCTGGGTAGAATCCTGTGAGATCAAGTTTTGTTAGGATTCCGCTAACTAATGATATAAAGTCATGCGGAGATTGTAGGGGCATCCCTTGTAGATGCCCTCTGTGGTGGATGCCCTATATGCAGACAGGGCAGGCACAAGACCTGCCCCTACAGCCGGAGACAATTGGGGGTAATGACAACTGCTATCTTCTTAGAAGGCTCTTAATTGGCCTGCGACTGGCTCTTTACAAAAAACTCAGCACGTTCTGAATACTTCTGACTCAGATTACCCTGTTGGTCGTCCTCCCTCTGGGTTTGTCGGTAGCGATAGAGTCGATTCAGGGCGTTCACATAGGCATAAGCCGATGCCACCACAATATCCGTATCCGATGCCTGCCCAGAGAAAATTCGCTCTTGATGCCTGAGGCGAATTGTTACCGTTCCCAGTGCATCAATGCCCTGCGTCACGGACTGAACCGAGAACTCAATCAGTTGATTGGGGATTTGTACCAATCGATTAATCGCTTGATACACAGCATCCACCGGCCCTGTACCCACAGCAGCATCCGTGCGAATTTCCCCACTGGGGTTGACAATCGTAACCGTTGCCGTAGGGCAGGCACAATCGCCACAAATCACCTGCACATGTTCGAGTTGAAAACCTTGCTCCATTTGAGGCAGTGTTTCATCGCGGACGATCGCTTCCAAATCCCAATCGGATACTTCCTTTTTCTTATCCGCCACTTCTTTGAAGCGATGAAAGGCTTTATTGAGTTCATCTTCACTCAGATTAAAACCCAACTCTTGCAGGCGAGTGCGGAAGGCATTGCGTCCGGAGTGCTTACCCAAAACAATTTGGTTCTCCGACAAACCAATGGAAGCGGCATCCATAATCTCATAGGTTTCTCGGTGCTTGAGGACGCCATCTTGGTGAATCCCAGACTCGTGGGCAAAGGCGTTTGCTCCAACAATTGCCTTGTTGGGCTGAACCAGAATTCCCGTGGATTGGGACACTAAACGAGAGGTTTTGTAAATTTCCTGAGTATTGATGCGGGTGAGAGGTGCGTCTGACTCAACCGGACGACCGAAATAAGGGTTGAAATCTGCCTTGCGAACTTGCAATGCCATCACAATTTCTTCCAAGGCGGTGTTGCCTGCGCGTTCGCCAATGCCGTTAATCGTGCATTCCACCTGACGGACGCCGTTTTCGATCGCCGCTAGGGCGTTGGCGGTGGCTAAACCCAAATCGTTTTGGGCATGAACGGACAGGATGACGCGATCGCTATTTGGGACATTTTCTCGAATACCCTGAATCAATGCCCCCATGTCTTTAGGGGTAGAGTAGCCGACGGTATCAGGGATGTTGATGGTGGTTGCACCAGCGGCGATCGCACGTTCTAATACTTGATACAAAAACTCCCGATCGGAGCGAGTGGCGTCCATCGGCGAGAATTCCACATCCTCGACAAAGGACTTGGCATAGGCAACCATTTCTTCTGCGATCGCCAATACTTCACTTCGAGACTTTCTCAACTGATGCTGGAGATGAATGTCTGATGTAGAGATGAATACATGAATTCGGGGATGGGCAGCGGGTTTCAAGGCTTCTGCTGCCGCTTGAATATCTTTGCGAATTGCTCTCGCCAAACTGCAAATAACCGGCCCACCGGGCACTCCAACTTGTTGTGCAATGGTTCTTACCGCTTCAAAATCCCCAGGACTAGAAACTGCAAAACCCGCTTCTATCACATCCACCCCAAGGAGAGACAGTTGATGAGCGATCGCCAGTTTCTCTTCCACATTCAGGGTTGCGCCCGGTGACTGTTCGCCATCCCGTAGCGTGGTGTCGAAGATAATTACTCGATCGGGTTGAGGTTGAATGCCCATAACTGTGCTCCCGTAATTTCAAACAAAGGAACGATTAGACAAGGTGTCTGCTCTTTGGATATTGTAGATTGTATACAATATACATCATCAAGTATGAACTTAGGTGACCTAGCCGCTAACGTGCTGCAACAGCAACGCAGTACCCCCGACTTAATCGCTGATGCGTTGCGAGAGGCAATTTTGCGGGGTATTTTTCAGGAAGGGCAATCCCTGAGGCAGGATGAAATTGCGGCTCAGTTCGGAGTGAGCCGAATCCCCGTGCGGGAGGCACTGCGGCAATTAGAAGCAGAAGGATTGGTGACACTGCAACTCAATCGAGGCGCAACCGTATC
>DATNQL010000251.1:0-4096 GCA_036704025.1 Stenomitos sp. | reverse complement strand
CTTAGTGGACAATCTGCCTGTGCGAACCGTTTGCGGTAGTGGCGAATTATTTGGTTTTGGCGATGTTGATGGTGAGGGTGCTGATGTTCGCCTACAACACAGCTTGGGTGTCGAATATACTCAAAATTACCTTTGGGTTGCTGATACTTACAATCATAAAATCAAGCGCGTTGACCCGCGAACGGGTACTTGCCAGACCATGCTGGGACAGGGAACGGCTGGTCATCAGGATGGTCAAAGCATTAAGGCTCGCTTCTCGGAACCTTCCGGTTTAAGTGCGATCGCGGCTCACCTCTATGTGGCTGATACCAATAACCATGCGATTCGTCGGATTGCCCTTGATACTTTAGAAGTCACCACTTTAGAGTTTTCAGGCTTGTGTGCACCCGACGTTTGTCTTCCTACTCCCATCCCTTCCTCAACTCACTAATGTGACGATTTAGTCTTCTGGAACAGCGAGGATTCGTAGGATTCGTTCAGCATCTGTCAAATCACCCACGATGCGCCGAACCGGTTGAGGCCAAACTCTGAGCAATGTAGGGGTAGCAGAGATTTGATTCGCCTCAGCTTGATCAGGGTGTTTAAAAACATCGATCACTTTCAGGGTATAGGGAAGACGCAGAGAATTCTCTAATAATTGGTGCAGGCTCATCAAAATATATTCTGTGGCGGCACTGTGTCCTGAGACAAACAAACGCAATACATAGCCTTGAGCCTGTTGTAATTGGGAGTCAGGCGGAATTTCTGGAGAGTTGCTGTGTACTGTCGCTAGGGTTGGGGGTGGTGAAGGTGGCGTGTCTGTGGTTCCCTGAAGGTGATCGGCGCTCAGATTCGGCTTTTCCCAGGAAGTACCCCGCAGCACTTCACCATCGCCGCCCATTGGTGGTGTGGCAACACTATCACTGGCACTAACGGAGTCATAAATTGTGCAGCCCTGCTCAGGCGCTAACTCTTGAGATGCCTTGAACTCTTGTGCTACAGTTTGGCGGCTCACCTCAGCCGATGATCCTACAGCCGATTCTGATGCCGTAGTTTCGGCGGAAGAAGAGATGAAGGTTTCCTGGGAAGAGCTTTCGCCCTGTCTGTTTTCTAAAGGCACTGGCTTACGCTGTTGACTGGGGTAGCTTTCTCTATAAGAGTAGGAAAATTGCTCAGTGCGCTCAAAACGCACAATCAAATCATGGTCTTCCCAAAGTTGGGGAAATTGATGGCGATAAGTATCAAGAATCAGTGGATCGCATAATCCTTCTTGCCAAGGAGCCAATTGCCAGACTATGTTGCCAATACCAAAGACGGCATTCAGTAGAGCTTGGTGATGACGCACAAGCGGGTAAATCTCGGCTGAAGTCCGTATTTGTCGGGTTCGAGGGTCGAGCCAGCGATCAATGGTTGCAGTATACCCTGGCACTAAGAAATGAGGAGGTTCCGGCAATCCTAAAATTTCTTGCAGCGCCAAACACAAATGCATATGCCAGTGACCCTGCTTTCTGGGATCAATGCAATAAATTAAGTCGGCTCCCGGCGTAAATAGGGCAATGCCTTTAAATAACTGGGGAACAAGTGGTTTGTCAAATTTCAAGGGCTTAGAGCCAGAGACTAGGGTTTTGGGATTCGAGAGTCGAGTATTGAAGTGTCCGATTTACGCCTTCATTAATTTTCCTTACTCCTTGCTCAAACCCTCAAATTATTGGAGCTTGCCCTTAATCACAATATTCTCCGTTGTTCACGGTAGGTTAAGGGGGCGATGGTTGATCAAAACTTTTATCATCGTTATTTTACAGTGAAGTCTTCATTGTTCAGCGCGAACGGTAATGCTAATTACAGTTAATCCCCGCTAGCATCACAGATGGCCAGCGGGGGATTTATGTGATCACTCTCTAAATACGACCGCGTAGCATCATCGCCATTTCGTTCTGAGTTGGGGACATTTCCAGCGCAGTTTCCTCTGTGATTCGCCCTTCTTGATAAAGGTTAAACAGAGATTTGTTCATGGTGACCATCCCGTCAAATTCACCCTCATCCATGAGTTCTGAAATTTCATCGTATTTACCCTTGCGGATATAGTCTTTAATTGCTTCTGTGTTGATCAGGATGTCGTGAAACGCCGCACGCTTGCCATCGGTGGTGCGGCACAAACCCTGAGCAATAATCGCCACCAGAGATTCTGCGATCGCTACTCGCATGGCGGGTTGTTCTTCTGCCGGATAGAGGGTGAGAATCCGTTCCAAGGTTTTAACCGCACTGTTGGTGTGCAGAGTCCCCATCACCAAGTGACCTGTCTGAGCCGCTTTGAGGGCTGTATTTACCGTTTCTCGATCTCGCATTTCCCCAACTAGAATCACATCGGGGTCTTCCCGTAACGATGCCTTTAAAGCATTGTCAAACTTTAGGGTATGCATCCCTACTTCCCGTTGTCTAATTAAGGCTTTACGGCTTTGATGGACAAATTCAATCGGGTCTTCAATGGTGATGATGTGTTTGGGCATCTCCTTATTCATGTAGTCCACCATTGCCGCGAGGGTGGTGGACTTACCCGAACCCGTTGGACCTGTCACTAAGATCAGACCCTTATGGTAATGACAGACATCTTTAAAGACAGGAGGCAACCGCAGTTGCTCAATCGTCAAAATGGTCAACGGAATGAGTCGCAATACCATGCCAGGACCGCGCAGAGTGTCGAAGATATTAATCCGCACCCGTGCAAATTCATACTGAGTCGCACCGTCAAATTCTAAGTGGTCTTGAAAGCGTCGGATTTCGTCATCGGTTAGCACTTCCCGCAGCCAACTCATAAAGGTGGCTTGATCCGTTTCTGGGTGGTTGGTGAGTTCCATCTCGCCGCGATTGCGGTAACGAGGGACTTCACCGACACCAACGTGAACGTCAGAAAATCCTTTGTCATAGGCATAGCGAACCATTTGCGCCAACGTCGGCTGTCCGGGTGAGGGTCCTACACTGCGTGCTGGCATCCGAGCCTTAACATTGGATGATGCTGGCACAGCCGCCGGACGATGAGTCGCCTGTGGTTCGGAAGGCGCTGAGCGAGGGGGTGGAGCCGCAGAACCCAGCGTTTGTGTCGCCATCTGGTTTTTCGTTCCTGAAGCGGCCGCCCCAGCCATATTATTACTTGGGGGCGGTGGTGGTGGAACCATGGGAGGGGGTGGCGGTGAAATGGGCCGACGCTGTGAGTCTGTCATATTGCAATTGCGAATTAGCAAGGATAAGTGGTTTTACGAACTCTATCTATATCTTTACAGTGTTCCCAAACTTGAGGGTTCGTTATCATTCCTTCACAACAATACTAAACGGAAGGTCTGAATTTAGCTCCTACGGATGAATGCGATTGAAAAGTGTAAATCGCTATTGATTTGCCATTCGCTGTGACAAGGCTCAATTATGAGAATGAACCTCAAAAATTATAAGAAATGTAAAGATGAAGGATTCGTTGAGCTGTTCTCCGCGTTGCCTGATTTTTTAGGGTGGAAAATTATTGGAGCTAGAGTTTGTAACGCCAGATACATCAATGCCTCTATCTCTAGAAAGATTGTCCCCTCTACGTTTCACTTGAAGTGTGATTTTTGTAACGTTTTTTGTAACGATCCCGATCCACAAATGTTTCAGCTTGAGTGTAAATTTTTTTGAATATCAGCTCATCATAATCGAGAGTTTCTCTATACTGATTTTCACGACATCAAATCCGGCAAGGATTAATAAAGAGGTTTTTCTGTAAATTATTTTTTTTTAATCACAACAGGAGGAAGAATCATGGAATTAACGAATCGTGAGAGCCTAGCAAAGAGCTATTCTTTAGCCATGCTCAAAAGCTTTTTAATTTGGACATTTACCTTAGGAGTTTGCTTACTAGTTGTCGGTTTTCCGTTAATTGTTTTAATGGTCACAGTTGGGTCGTTTCTCGCGATCACTTTACAATCTGTATTGCCCGTTAGTGCCGTACTGTTAGTGGCAGGAAGCTTGATTGGAGCCAATATTTTAGCGGTGGTAGTTGGTGCCGCCATCCTAACCTTGAAAGGTGTTCATCCAGAGGAAGTTCACTGGTTAAATTGGTTGCATGGTGGCCCTGACCCTCTCCACAAAT
>DATNQL010000250.1:0-6556 GCA_036704025.1 Stenomitos sp. | reverse complement strand
TCGCCCAGCGCTGAACAATTACGACTTTTTAAGCACATGAGACGCCCTGTAGTAGCAACTCATTACACTTAAAAACAGACTCAGCTCGATGCCCTACATTCTCATTTCACTGAATGCAAGAGAGTAGCACCTTCACTCCACAGCTAACCGCTGATGGCTCATTCACCTTCTTTTCGTCTGAATTTGGTGAATACTTTCACAGTACTCAAGGTGCAAAAGAAGAAGCGCTGATCAAGTTTGTGGAACCTTGCCAGATTGCCCAGAAAGCCGAACAGCCCGTCGTGCGATTGCTGGATGTCTGTTATGGTCTAGGTTACAACAGCGCGGCTGCCCTAGAGGTGATTTGGGCAACGAATCCCAACTGTCACGTTGAACTAGTGGCTTTGGAATTAGACGCCACGGTACCCAAAAGTGCGATCGCACATAATTTACTCAATATTTGGAGTCCACCTATCCCCCAACAATTGGAAGATCTCGCAACCTCTCTGGAAGTTCAAACGGATCGACTCCACGCTCAACTGCTCCTCGGCGATGCTAGAGCCACTCTTGGGCAACTGCGTCAGTCCAATTTTCAAGCGGATGCGATTTTTCTTGATCCCTTTTCTTCTCGTCGTTGTCCTCAGTTATGGACAGTTGAATTCTTCCAACACCTAGCTGCCTGCTGTACACCAACCGGCAGACTGGCTACTTACTCCTGTGCCGCCTCTGTGCGGAGTGCGCTCCTAGCGGCTGGGTTTAAGATTGGTTTCACCCCACCCTTGAGCGGTCGGCAACCGGGAACTATAGCGAGTTTGACGGATAATGACTTGCCACCTTTGCCGTTGCGATCGCAAGAGCATTTGCAGACTCGGGCCGCTGTGCCTTACCGCGATCCGCCGCTATGCGATCCAGCCTCTGTCATTTTAGAGCGTCGCCAAATTGAGCAACAAGCCTCTGTTTTAGAACCCACGTCTCGTTGGCAGAAGCGTTGGTCGAGGGATAAAATCTGAAGAAAATGAACGATTTTTCAAGCTGATCCGAAAATCTTTTTTAAGAAATCACTTTTTAGAGATTCTTCTGTATTCAACTCTTGAGTTCATTCTCCTATCCACCTTTACACAATCTTTGCAATCGCGATTCATCTGGGATTTTTAAGACAGACCCCATGTGCGATCGCTCACAAGAAAAGGATGAAAATAGTTCTCATGATTCACGAATTTGGGTCATTTCAGCCTCTATTTTCCAGATAGATCTAGTGTCCAACTATTTAAAAATCTCAATAAATCTGTAAATCAGAGATATTACAGCTTAAAATACAGGACAATCGTGAACCGTGCTGCATTCAGCAGTCCTAAAAATTCTGATTGCAGGAATAACTCTTTTTGGGCATAATATAAAACCTGTGCCCGTCCTAATATCATGTTGGATACATTAGGTGCTTCGGCGTTAGCCAGATCAGGAACAATGAGTTCCGGTCTGATTTCTATGGATTCCGATCAACCCAAAATCCTCGTTGTTGACGATCATCCCTCTAGTCGGATGACGGCTGTAGCTCTTTTATCGGTTGAGGGCTACGAAGTATTGGAGGCAGAAAGTGGACCGATTGCTCTCAAGCGTGTGGTTGAGTGCAGCCCAGATTTGATTCTCTTGGATGTGATGATGCCAGGGATGGACGGGTATGAGGTCTGTCGGCGTCTCAAGGAAGATGAACAAACTCGTCTGATTCCAGTGGTATTTATCACCGCGCTCAATGATAAGCGATCGCGGATTATGGGAATCGAGGCTGGAGGCGATGATTTCTTAAGTAAACCGTTTGATCGCCTAGAACTGTCTGCGCGAGTTAAGTCTCTCGTCCGTCAAAAGCGCCTCAATGAAGATTTAGACCACGCGGAACAGGTTTTGTTCTCCATGGCAAGAGCCGTTGAAAGCCGCGACCCCAATACAGGCGACCACTGTGAGCGACTGGTAGCCATGGGTAAAGCCTTTGGGGAATACATCCAACTACCCCGAACAGACATTCGGAATCTGATGTGGGGTGGCTACCTCCACGATATCGGCAAAGTGGGAATTCCCGACGCCGTGCTGCTCAAAAAAGGGTCATTTACTCCCGAAGAACGGGAGATTATGAATAATCACGTCCTGATTGGCGAAAAAATCTGCAAGCCATTACGCTCCATGCGGGGTGTACTGCCGATTATTCGCTATCATCACGAGCGCTGGGATGGCACGGGTTATCCCGATGGCTTAGTCGGGGAGGAAATTCCTTATCTGGCGCAAGTATTTCAAGTTATCGATATCTACGATGCTTTGACCAGTGAGCGTCCTTACAAACGAGCCTTTACTGTAGCAGAGGCTTTAGACATTATGGTTCAGGAAACCCAACGCGGTTGGCGCAACCCCAAACTCTCCCAGCAGTTTACGGAATTTATCAAAACGGTTTACCTGGCAAAGCCAGCGCAGTCAGGTCTTTCGGGATGAGCCGTTAGCCGCTAGCGGCTGTGGAGCAAACGGAATGAGCAAAATTTGTCTATGTTTCGTCTAACTGCTATTATCAGTGAGCAAAATTTTGAAAACTGATAGCTGAAAGCTGATAGTACATCATGGTTGCAGTAGCAATTCTAGCAGCAGGACGCGGGACGCGGATGAAATCTGACCTGCCCAAGGTCTGTCATACATTGGGTTCTCTGTCACTGGTTGAACGAGTTCTCAAAAGTTGCCTCTCATTAGCCCCCTCGCGACTCCTCGTGATTGTCGGCTATCAGAGTGAACAGGTCAAAAAGTCTCTGGAAGCTTATTCAAATGTGGAGTTCGTCGAACAGACGGAGCAACTGGGAACCGGTCATGCCGTGCAACAACTCCTACCCCACCTCGATGGATTTACGGATGACTTACTGATTTTGAACGGAGATGTTCCTCTGTTGCGACCGAGTACCATCAAACAGCTATTAGAAACTCATCAAGCACATCAGAATGCTGCAACCCTCCTCACCGCGCACCTGCCCAATCCTCAAGGCTACGGGCGGGTTTTTTGTGACGAGCAAAATCTGCTGAATCAGATTGTTGAGGATCGGGATTGCACACCCGCTCAAAAGCAAAATTGCCGCATTAACGCCGGGGTGTATTGTTTCAATTGGCCTCAACTCGCCCAAGCACTGCCGAAATTAGAGGCGAATAATGACCAGAAAGAATATTACCTAACCGATGTGGTCAATTTCTTAGAGCCGGTGATGGCGGTGGATGTGGAGGATTACCAGGAAATTAGCGGCATTAATGACCGTAAACACCTTGCCCATGCCTATGAGATTTTGCAAACACGGGTCAAAGATGATTGGATGAAGCGTGGTGTTACGTTAGTTGATCCATCGAGTGTCACGATTGATGACACCGTGGAATTGCAGCCAGATGTGACCATTGAACCCCAAACCCATTTGCGGGGAAATACTCAAATTGGCTCTGGTAGTCGCATTGGCCCAGGTAGTTTGATTGAAAATAGTCAGTTGGGTGAGAATGTAACGGTGCTGTACTCGGTGGTGAGTGATAGTGTGGTCAAAGAAGGTACCCGGATTGGACCCTATGCTCATCTACGGGGTCATGTGGAAGTCGGGGCATCCTGCCGCGTAGGCAATTTTGTGGAATTGAAGAATACTACTTTGGGCGATCGCACCAATGTGGCACACTTATCTTATTTGGGTGATGCACAACTTGGAAATAAAGTCAATATTGGTGCGGGAACGATTACGGCTAATTACGATGGAGTGAAGAAGCATCGTACCCAAATTGGCGATCGCACAAAAACCGGCTCCAACAGTGTCCTGGTTGCACCCTTAACCTTAGGGCAAGATGTCACGATTGCTGCCGGTTCAACGATCACTGACGATGTACCGGATGATTGCCTGGTGCTGGCGCGGGCGAGGCAGGTGGTGAAACCCGGTTGGCGGTTAAAAACTCAATCCGAAAAATCATAACCGTAGGGGCACGACAATGTCGTGCCCTGATCGCCCTGATCAATCGATTGATGCGGCTCAACGAGTTTATTCATGTCAGCGAATTATGTTGCCATTCACCCTGTACGCCTGATCCGACCTAAGCCTCCTCATTCTCCGGTAACTCCCCAAAGCGTTCTCGATAGCGTTCTAGTAATTCTGCCATCTCTGCGGTCTGTTTTTCGGCAGAGTCCTTAGCAATCTCTAATTCCAATGCCGAGAGTAAACGCTCCCCTGTATTGGCATCTTCAATCACCAAACGCCCCTCCTGCAAGCTCCAAAGCAGCCCCACAGTTTCACAAAAAATGCGTCCCTCCTCATCAGGAGTAATCGGCTGATAAAGACCTTCAACCAGTCGATAGCCTAAAACTTCTTCAATCACCTGCCCTCGCTGGCTGCGGCGGTCGATAATGACGTACTCAATCACTTTGGTGCGAGCATATTCTAAAACCTTCTTCTCTCGGTCTTCTCTGCGGTATCGAGGCGAGACAACTTCCAAAACGAAGCTAGGGCGTACCCCTTCATCAGCAACAATGAACTTGGAACGATTTTGCTCTTTGTTACTCATGCCAAAGGCAACAAAGGTATCTGGGCAGTGGTCGCCTTGCCCAGGAAGATCCCACTGAATCAACAAATCTCGGAAAACACCAACGGTGGGGTCGTTGGCATAACGGCGGGTCAAGATATCTTTAGCCTGACCTGCCATGTCGTCATGAAAGGTGCTGTTAGGCAAATGAAAACCTTCCTGGGGATGGAGAAATTCTTCAGGAGTGAGAGGCACCATGTTTCCGGTTGTAGTGCCATCAGGCTGATAACTCGTGACAACACGCCAGCCGCATTCGGCTAGTTCTGTGGAGCGATCACTTCCAGTTGTAGAAGGGGATGAAGGAGAGCTGACCATGATTAAGCTTCCTTTCTCAGGAGGTATCAGTTGTTTTTTAGTATAGTTGACGATAATCTGATCAAACCTTGAGGTTCCAAGGGTTCAGCACTCCTGAACCAACCACTCAAGCCATGATTCTGTACATTCCCGCCTCCCGCTTCATCTGACCAGGTACGAGATGAATTCTCCTGGTGACAAGTTTGCAAGTCGGTCATCGGTTGCATCTTTATCCCCAAGTTGAACACAACTTCGTATGAGGCATCGAGGCATCTTGATAGACTGGAAAATTATAGGGTAATGGATGGGATGAGACGAGTGCCGTTGTGGGTGTTGTTCTTACTGGGTCTATTTTTATGGATGGGGCTGATTGGGATCAAGCAGACGTTGCCCTTAAGAGCGCAACAGCCCTTGACGACTCAAACCCATACCCATGTAGTCCTGTCTCAGGCTAAGGTAAAATCTAGCTCAGAATTAGAGTCGTTTGACAAGCTAGTCGCAGACACGGACAAGTTAGAAGGGCTGTTTAACCTTTACCACAATCAGGAGACGAACAAAATCTACCTGGAAGTAAAGCCCCAACAGTTGAACAAAAACTATCTTGCCACCGTGACGATGGAATCGGGGATCGGCGAACGAGGGCTATACAGTGGAGTTCCGCTACAAACTTGGCTGTTCTACTTCCGCCGCATGAATAACAATTTACACTTCGTCGTGCGGAATGTGAATTTTCGTACTGAACCGGGCGATCCTCAAGTGCGATCGCTGGATCGCTCATTTAGCGATTCCGTTCTCTACTCTCTTCCCATTAAAAGCATTCATCCAACTCAAGAGACCATTCTCATCGATTTGGGTGACTTGATGCTGACCGATATTCCAGGATTAACCCCCTATCTAGAAGAGTCGTTAAAAGGGAACTACCAACTCGACGCCAGTAAGTCTTATTTCGGCACCAGCAAAGCCTTTCCCGCCAATGTCGAGATTGAATCGATTTATGGATTCTCGTTGAGTTCTGGCAGTGGGGACAACTTGCCAACGCTTCCAGATAACCGTGCCCTTACCCTTCGCGTTCGCTACAGTCTCTCTCAGCTTGAGCCAAACAACAGCTACCGTCCGCGCCTCGCTGACGAACGTGTGGGCTATTTTTTGACTACTTATCAAGACTTCTCTAACCCTAAACGCCGTGATTCATTTGTTCGCTATATCAACCGTTGGCATTTAGAAAAACAAGACCCAAAAGCGCCCTTATCTCCTCCCAAAAAACCAATTGTATTTTGGATTGAAAACGCCGTGCCTTTAGAATACCGCGAAGCGATTCGGGAAGGGGTACTGATGTGGAACAAAGCCTTTGAAAAGGCAGGATTTCAAGATGCTATTCAAGTCGAACAAATGCCAGATCATGCTGATTGGGACGCGGCGGATGTGCGATACAACACCATTCGCTGGTTCAATTCTTTAGATGGATTTTTTGCGAAGGGTCCGGCACGAGTGAACCCCTTAACGGGAGAAATATTGGATGCGGATATCGTCGTGGATAGCAGTTTTGTGCGTGACATGCAGCAGGATTTTCGCCGTTTGGTGGAACAGAATCAAGTGCAGAAAAATTCGTTACTCTCAACCTTGATGGGAGCCGGGAATCTTTGCCCATCCGTGATGGAGCGCTCACCAACCTCCAAAAAAACGTCGGTTTTATCACAATTAGCTAAAGACTACG